>PKSY01000185.1 GCA_002869405.1 Marinilabiliales bacterium | reverse complement strand
ATCCATTGTCACAACGATCTTCCTGTAGTTATCATTGATTTGTAACAGGTTTCCAAACTCTCTTTTAATAGTGTTCGTTTCTCTGAGCATTAAAGCCACTTGCACGTATATCTTCTCAGCATTTTTTTCACAAACAAAATCTATTTCATTTGCTTTCAATGCACCAACTTTTACATCATAACCACTAGATATCAGGTGATTATAAACCACATTCTCCAATACCTTACCAATATCATCCGGCTTGTAGCCTATGATTGCATTTCTAATCCCTGTATTTTCAAAATAATTCTTGCTTCCGGTTTCAAAAATCTTCTTTCCAACTATATCATACCTGCTCACTTTATGAATAATAAAGGCATTTGATAAGTATTCAATATAATTTTGTATTTGATTGGGAGCGATCTTTATTTGTTGGGATTTTAAGTAATCACTTATTGCTTTCGCAGAAAAGAGACTGCCCACATTATCTGCCAGGAACGCCACCAGTTGCTCTAAAAGCTTAATTGCACGAATATTATACCTGCTAATAACATCTCTGTATATTATAGCATGATAAATACTATTTAAATAATCCTGCAAAACCTTATCATTTTGATCCAGATGAATAAGATACGGTAACCCGCCGAATCTGAAATATCGATCAAGCGCATCATTGCTATCTGGAAGATTATGAAAGCGCAAAAATTCAATGTAAGACAGACTATATATTTGTATCTCTATATACCTTCCGCTAAGCAAAGTAGATAATTCACCGGATAATAATTTTGCATTACTTCCGGTACAATAAACATCGATATTCTCCTTGAGCAACAGGCTTCGAAGGGCTTTCTCAAACTGATCAATTTCCTGAATTTCATCAATAAAGAGATAATTCATTCTATCATTTTGAAAATGACTCCTCACATATTTATCCAGGTCATGTGCGTTTTGAATCGAAGAAAACCCGAGATCCTCCATATTAATGTAGATGATGGATGCATCCGGCTCATCATTTAAAATTTCATTTATAATCTGATAAAGGATATAACTCTTACCTACACGTCGCTGCCCGGTAAGAACTTTAATAAGGTTTTTTCGCATGAATGGCCTTATCTCTGAGAGATAGCAATCTCTTTTGATAATATTTTCCGGAAGTTTTAACGTTGTCATTATAATTATGTTTATAATTTACACAAAAATACAAAAAATTATAATCATAATTATAATTCACGCGAATTCCAACACAAAATATCATTATGATTGTAAATATCCGGTGCTATCGGCTCCGCTCAAGCACCTGCCGTTGTGTTGCTTAGCATCTTCATGATGCTTAGCAACTTACAGGGAGTTTTGCGGTGCTTTCGGCTCCGCTCAAGCACCTGCCGTTGTCGACGGAGGGCGAGCGAAGTCGACGGTGGGCGAGCGAAGTCGAGCCCCCGTATCCAGAGACCCGTCAGGTTTTGGAAACCTGACGGGTCTGCGTCTCTCCATAAATCTACATCTCCCTGATAACCAGAATCCTTGCAATATCTTTGCTGTGATTCGATAGCTCCTTGTCAATATTTGCCGGGCTTTCAATGAGTATACCGGGACCGAAGTTCGCCGTCTCGTCACCGATTGTAATCGTAGGTTTTCCCTCTAAAACATACAGATTTGCATGCCCCGGAACATTATGCGGAGGAAGTGTTTGTCCGGGCTCAAGAATTACGTGGGCTACAACCGACTTCTCGCCGGCGAAAAGGCGCGCAAAACGAACTCCCGACGGTGAGACCGTATATTCCGGATCATGAATAGTGATGGTTTTCATAATGTGAATTTTGTTTTCACAAAGATAGAACTACCATGTTGAGTATCAGTTTACGACCACTAAAACTTCTGATGGTTTGCTCTCTATTCCTTGCGGAGAAATGTAAACCACCGAATAGCCGTATGTTACCCCGGTCTGAATTCCTGCATCAAGATACTGACTCTCCCGGGTGGTTGAAAGGATCACAGGTTCAGCATCGGCAGACTCCCTGATAACCTTATATTGCCCGATGTTATCACCGGCAATCTCTGACCATTGAATCAAAATCCCCTGTCCGGATTTTATAGCCTGCAAGCCGGAAATTTCAATGTTGTTTTTCTGCATTTTAGATAATGAAAACGGCAAAGTCTCGCTTTTCAACCCATCCACTGAAGCAAAACACACTGAGGCAGCGACAAGCCCTTCGGCATCTTCAAGGAAATAACTGTTTGACGGTGCCGGAATATTGATTTCGTAAGTCATGCCCCGCTCATAGCGTAAGGTAATAAAACAGTCTGTTATCCAGGGGAATTCTTCGTCATACGAATCCCAGATAAAATGCAGGTTACCTTCGCGGAAGAGTGTGGTCAGACCAGCGGGAGGAGGAACTTCCTTTACCATGGTTCTGAAGAAAACTGTGGCAGAAGGATCACTTTCGAGAAAACCATCACTTACCGCTGTAACTCTGTAGGTATAGGTCCGCATCGCAATTTTTTCAGTAGTGTCGGAAAACGTTGCCAGATTTGTAATCCCTGAAACATTGATCCAGCTATCTGCAGCACCATCTTTACGATAAACTATATAGCCGGAAACAAAATCCTCTCCCGGGCTCCATTGAATAAAAGCAGTATCACCCAGAGCCGTTATGTTTAAATTCTGAGGCGGCAAAGGAACATCCCGGCCAACAAAATTCCCAAAAGCTATTGAAGATTGTCTTCCTTGTCCAAACGGAGTTTCTGCTATTAAATAATAGTAGTAGTTTTCATTGGCTTTTTCCACCGGGTCGACCCATGAGTCAGCATCACCCTCGAGTGTTGCCACAGGTGCATACGGTCCTTCGACTTGCGCTGCTCTGAAAATATGCGCTGCTGTAACAGGTACGTCAGTGCTGTACTTCCAGCTTAATTCCAAAGAACGGGATTCCGGAAGCCCTGTAATGTCTATCTGTTGCGCTACCGGTAGTTCATTCTCTGCCACAGACGCCACGCCAATCGTGTCGGAAGGAACACCTTCATCATCACAAAAATCAACAGGCACAAGGTAATAGCGATACCACTGGTATGGCTCTACGTCGTCATCGGCAAAAACGGTAAAAATGGAGTCATTGCGGGCAAAGAATGCTGCCGGGGTATCGAGCTTTTTAAACTTCTCTTTTCCGGGCTCCTGCCTGAAAACCTCAACATTTTGCATCAGATCCACAGTAGTGATATACCATGTGGCAGAAATTCCAAGCGAAGAAGCCTCAGTCTTTACAAGCACAAACTCCCCGGGCATCTTCATTTCACAGGTATCCTTTGGAGCCGTGAAACCAAAGAGATTCGAAGCATTCAGTATCAATAATGATATGAAGCATATTTTAATTATGGTTTTCATCTTATTCATCACAACCTCCTCCCCCAATAGAGACTTTCACATTTTCAAGATTCCCGAATCCGGACTGATCGATAAAGAGTTTTGCATGTATTGTTTTGCTGAAGCCAATACTTCCGCAACCCAGTTTCCATAAACATCCGCCTACTTCACCATTAATACCGGTTGCCCAGCATTGTGAGTAAGAGATATACGGCGGACTTAATTCGGTAACTCCTTCACCCTGAATATCGATAATACCTCCACCGCTTGCATAAGCAAATCCGGCATCAACGGTTAATTGTGCATGAACAAGTCCGCGTGTTCCCAGCGTAAAACGATCGGGATTGGAGAATCGTGACATCATATCCACGCCAACTCTTGCATCCCAGTCGAGAGATACACCAACGGATTTATCGATTACCGGAATAGTAACGCCCCAGTTAAAGGATGGCAGTGATAAACCGAAGAGGTCATTCTTCGAGGCTGAGATAAAAATGCCGTCAAAACTGCTTCCAAGGGTAAAATTATCACGAATGGTGTATGCCATCAGTTCATCCATAAACTCACTTGTCTGGTCGTAATCAGCGAGAAGAATTGCCATTTGGTTCACACCGCCGAGCACGGGAAGCCGTCCTGTTCCTCCACCCATGAAATACCAGCCGTGTTTTCCAAAGCGTGCATTGAGCATCCCGCCAAAGGCAGCAGCGCCAAAGTCATACTGAGGAATAAGGATCTCACCGATAAACTCACTTCTGCCGATATCGTAAGTAAGCGCCAAATTTCCGAAAGGAGTATCAATTCCGTCGATGCTGACCTCTGTTTCATCGGCGTTGATGGAACCTGTTACCACGAAATGTGTTTTCTGATTTGCACCATTTTGGCTGAGTCCGCCGGCTCCTGTTATCGGGCCTTCAAACCACAGGTAGTCCCAGTAGTTTCCGGCCACTCTCATCTCTCCGGCATCAATACGCAGGCGTGGATCATTAGTTCCTCCAAGCATCAGTTCGGGCTGCGTAACCTCCACATAAACCTGTCCGTTGGATTTATATCTGTAGAGAGTTCCCTGAATCAGTTTTTCCTCACCCTGGTCGGTAATTTTTAATGTTCCTGTTGCACGATACAACTGATTGTTCAGTTCCTGGTCGCCCTCTTCCCTGTCGGCAATAAAGCTCACGCCGCCTTTACCGTCGAAAGATAAGTTCAGCGTGGGAGGCATCAGGTTCGCTCTTCCGACCCCGCCATTGATAAATTTCAGGTTTGCACGCAAGGTCTTATGCACGCCGGGAATATTAAGGTCATAAGGACCTGTCAGTTTGAGGTAATCCTCACCTGCAGTCATTTGCTGCAGGCGTAATTCAAGGTTATCATAGAAAACCAGCGGATCATTGAGTGCCTCAAATCCGGAAAGTATCATATGATCATTACTGATAAGCTGCATTGTCGGAATTTTTATGCGTGTGCCCTGGGGCAATCCCTCAAGCCCTGTGAACGATGCGGCAATTCCCAGCGGTGGCTCACCGGTAAGTTTCATCACATAATGCATTCCTCCATCAGGGTTTGTGTTATGATCGAGGTAAAAAGTACTCTCTGCTCCCGGTTCCACATCAAGAGGAAGCACTCCGGCAAGTGTCATGGCCTCATAATTCAATTCATGGAAATCCATTCTGTCAGGCTGAAGGCTCATATACCCGGCAGCAATATTCACCAGGTTTGTTTCGATAATTGCATTTGGAATGATAATGCGTGATTCACCCTGAGGCATTTGCCAGCCCTGGGGGCAGCTAACGTTCCAGTTTTCCAAACCTATATCAAAGGCATCTGCGGAAGCAATATTTGAAATATGATCTTTTGCGATGAAAATATTCTCAGCCGTCAGAGCCTGAGAAAAATCTGTCAGCGGATAAACCGGGGTTAGCTTCAGATCCATTGCCAGTCCTGCAGGCTTCAGTTTTGCTGATCCGTTTATGGCCTCCGCGGCAAATCCGTTGAGGGTAAAAACAGGATCTCCGCCCGACTTATTCACCACATCAAGTTTCTGAGTATACATGGTCATCCCACCCGGAGCGAGGATACTTATGACATAAGGGTACTGTTGCGGAGAGGCACAAAGCATGAGGTTCTCATAATCCTTCACATCAAAAACCTCAGCGGGAAGCTCAAAGCTGCTCTTCTTGAGGTAAACACGCCCAAGGAGATAGCCTTTATCCCGGAAGTTTTTCTTAATGGTAAGCAGTCGTTCGTTAAACGGCACATTACCGGTGAGGCGGTGTGCTGAGCGTTGAGAGGCTGACCAGTTATCAAATACTAATACATCAAAACCGGTAATTGCACATCTTATCTCCTCTTCCACCGGTTCGGCATAAGGTTTTCCCTGAGGATTCAGTTTTTCCGAAGCCTGAATCTGCACTCCGGAAAATGGTATTCTCTGATCCGGGTTTTCCGGTGAGATGCCATTAAAGCCGTTGAGATTGACAAAAGCGCCATTTATAAAGATATCCCGTCCTTCATAATAGAGTTCTTCGATCTCGATTGGCATACCCCACAGTTTGGCGATATCCATGAAATCGATACCCTGCAAATGAAAATCCAGCGTCTGTGTTCCGGGTGAAATGGATTTGGTTTCTCCCACCCACGTTTGGTTTCCTGAAGGACCTGTTGCCTTGAAAGCCATGGAAGTATTGTCGGCAAAGGGTATTCCGCGCAGCGTATATTCCCCCTGGCTGTTTGTTGTTGTTAAAGGATGTGTTAAGCCGGTGATATCGGGCATTATGGTAGCATCAGCCACAGGGACATTGTCGCTGCCTCCGGTAACTGTACCGGACAGAGAGAAGCCCATCTCCAAAGAGACCTCCAGCGTTGAAAATTCCTGCGACGGCTGATTGGAAAAACTCATGGTTTTACGAATCAGGTCGGTATTCTGAGGTGGCAGAATCTCTGCAGAAAACCAGGTCTCCGGACTGGCAAACGCAAAACTTGCCACACCGGTATCATCGGTAAACTTTGATTCACCGTTAATGGTCACTTTCGCATTTTCAACCTCAACAACGCCAATATTAAAGAGTCCGTTGCCGCTCTCCGGCAGGTAGGTGACATGAACTTTCACGCGGTGTTTATTCTCCTTAATCACAAACTCTCCCAGCTGCTGCGGTATGTCATCATCATTGTTTTTCTGAATAGCAATAATGGTATCGAGGGTCATATAATCATTTGAAACAGGGAAGATTCTGAGTCTTCTGTTTCCGGATGGTGCTCTGAAGAGGAAGTTTTCAAAGGCCTGAAATGCAGGGAAATACCTCACGAATCGGGAAGTATGGTTCATATTCAGGTCGTCAACCTGCACATAGGCTTCCACAGCATTTCCCTCTTCATCAACAATATTTCCTTTGATGTTACCCCACGGAACCATCTCAATATCGAGCCATACCTGATCGCCGGCGACCAGAGAGCCAAGGTCTTTAACCTCTTTATCCTCATAACCGTATTTTCGAATAGTAAGGTCGCGGGATTGCTGGATAATATCGAGATTTTCAAGTGCAAAGAGTCCGTCTGTATCAGAATGGTCTTCTCCATCAGGAGCATAACTGGTAAAACATTCCGCACCCTGGATGGATGCACTCTTGTACATTATGCGGCCGGCAATGCGTGGATTACCGGGAGGCAGATAGATAGTGGCTTCAAAATCATCATACTGATACTCATCATTAAAGATATAGCCAAAACTTCCGGAAAGATAATTTCCCCATACAATAGGTTTTTGATAGGGATAAACATAAGAGTATTCAGGAAGATCAGGGAATGATATCCATCCGGGGTTATAGACGTAGGATCCCTCACGGGCGGGTGTTTCAGCCAGAAGTATCAGCTGGTCATAAGCCTGATCGCGGTCGTCACGAATGATGTTTTCCAATTCACAGGAGCCATCTGCGCCGGTGGTACCTTCAGCGACTACATCGTATTGCCGTACTTCAATGTTTTTCGTTTTGTTGATATCGAGACCTTCATGAAGCGGCAGACTCTGAGGGCTGTTTTTCAATCGAAGGACGTAACACTTCACACCATCCAGCGGACCACCTGGAGAACCACTCTGCTGCGTAATCACAGAATCAGCATTCACAGTAAGATCAATTTTATACGATTGCGTTTTTACCTCCAGGTCTCCGGTATTCACTGTACTACCTGGTTCGGCCACAATATTTTCATCAGAGCTGCAATAGTATTTATTTTCCACAATAACCCTGTAATACCGATAGAGATCGCCTTTATAGGTGACGGTATGTGTATATGTTCCGGACATAATCTGTTGCCCTCCTCCCCCGGGAACATTAAGTCCTCCAAGGAGCGTATTATTAAACCCTACTCCCGTTTGGTTGGTGATTCGGTTCAGTCCCCAGTTGATAATCGGGTTGATAATATCACCAATGGGATTTTCATTAACAGGAACATTAATTTCTTCACCAAAAACCGACATAAAACTGGCCTGATAGTCTTCTTTTATCAAACCTGTTTGCAGTGTATCTGTAAACATAAAAGAGAAGTACCCTTCCGGGGAAGTAGTAGTGGTGGCAAGAGTTTTAAAATTATCAATATAATAATGATTAGAAGAGTTTAATGCGCCATCATCAGTAACGAACCTGCCGTCGAGGCGCATTACATACTCATCATAATGAGAAACGCCCTGTTCGCCGCTCTCATATATCTCTGCATTTTTCAAAATATAAACCGGCTTAATACTCACCTGGGTTGATGCCAGTGGCCATTTGCCGACATTTCCATTCTGATCCGGTTCATAATGATATTTCAGGTTTCCGGTAATAAGGGTGGGTGGCAGGAAAGAGGGGAAATAAACCGTATCAATCTGTTCAAAGATAAGGTCATCTTCCAGCCACTGAAGCTGAAGTCTTTTACGGTAATTAAACCAGCAAACCTCGCTCATTCCATTATTATTAAAGATAATATCTCCAGAAGGATCTTCGGCCACGACCACAAAAGCATACGTATTTCCCGGGGCGAGCATTACCTGCTGAGGCGAGAGAAAGAGCATTGTGGTGGTGGTGGTTTGTTCATAAAATGGCGGGAAAAGCTGCGTCGCCACGATATCATCCGGAATAACCGGCATACCTTCGGGAACCTCAGCGACGAGCAGCGTATATTGTGTGTTTATTGGTGCTCCCGGAGGCGTTGTCCAGCTCACAATAATATTCGAGAGGCCATTACTCCGGATGGTATCACCACACATTGGCATAAGAATCTGTGGAGGCTCAGGATTCCGGATATAGAATATATTTGAGCACCCCAGAGGTGTCTCTTCACTTAATGGTTTATCAGTATAATAATCATAAGCCTGAATACAAATCTGATAATTGTCTTCAGGAAGCCCTGTTTCTATCACCTGACTAAGCTCAATACCCTCAATAATAATATGATCGATACTAAACACCTCACTGATATTATTTCCTGACAGGCCGTACATGCTTCCTTCCTGAATCGTAAGGGGAGACGGCGGTTTGTATCCGGGTTCAGTAGTTGCAGAAATCCCTCCATCGCTGGTAATAGTACCTTTAAGATAGATTTCGAGCGTTCCATAACCTATGCCGGTATGCATAATATTTATGAGAACCTTGTCGGGATTATCGATATACTCATTTATGGCAGAGGAGTATGGCGGAACAACCATAACCTGCACAGAGATAGGGTTCTGGGCTGAAAGAGAAAAGGATAGTGCCATCAGGAAAAGGGCCCAAAATACACCGATGGCTTTGCTGTATTTAAATTGAATAGACATAGCTTACATTGGTTTTAAATTCCTGATAACTTCTTTGTTGTGAATTTTCCGGGTACTTATTGTTCTGGAAGTGCAGATAAAACTTCACTCCATGTTTCTTGTATGCTTTAAGCAGCACGCTGCAGGATGCATTGAATACATTTCCCCGGATATCATTTACGATACTCAGACCTCCGGAGCCATTGACGCCGACGTTGAGTTTGTTTTTAAACAGGGACTTGTTAAATCCCAGCATAACCACAAAGTTATCGCGGGTGGCAATGGAATTACGCATTCCGATATAGCTGATACCTGTATTGACATTAAAGGATATAGGCGCAAAAGAGATGAGGTAGTTCATCATGGCAATGTCAGAAGTAACCTCTGTAAGGTCAGCAGTGAAAGGGTTGTGATCAATAAGGTCGGTACGGGTAAGGTTCCATTGTATCACCTGCTGGATATTCTTTTTTTCTGCAAAGGTGAGGCGGGGCATCAAACCGATGCTTCTGTTGGTTTGAAAAAGCCGTATGGTATCCTCGAGAGGTAATCGTCCTGCCTGCTGGTTTATGCTGTAATTTGAAAATGAGGCATCCATGCTGAAGATCTTTTCTGAGTTGTACTGCATTGCCAGCATTGCGATGATTTTTGCCGACCGGCTCACTTTATTTCCTTTGAGGTTATCATTTTGAAGTCCAAAGTTGGCGCGCACATTCATCTTTTTTTCAAAGAGCCGGAAACGGGTATTTATGGTAAGATGCTCGAGGTCGGTGTTGAAGAAATAAGCGCCGAAGGAGGTAAAGTCAGGATCCACACGGCGGTATTCCAGTCCTGCGGAGAACTGAGGTGTGGAGTAGTTGAGTGCTGCCCTGATTGCCATTGCGTAACCTGAAGAGATATTAACGGCGAGCAGACGTGCAAGGTTTTCAAAGCCGGAAAAGCCCACTTCGTTCAATCCTGGTGCATAAAGATTTCTTGTGAGAAGGCTCAGTGCAGTTTCACCCTCAAATACCAGGCTCTTCATCAATGTGAATTTCATATTCACACCACCCACCACATTGGATTGCGGAGACTTAAAGTTACCGGGATCGGCATCAACAACCGACAGTGTATCATCTTTTATGTGCAGAAAAGTAAAATCGAGGTAATTATTCTCATTTCCGACCCCTATTTTTCCGGCATAACCGTAGCGCATGGGAGCGATGAGGGTATCGAGAGGGTTGACAGTACTAGGGATGGTCTTTTTCTTAAATCTTCCGTAGAGCGCAGAGAATCTGAATATTCCGGGGTTGAGCTCCAGTCCGGCGCCAAGGAACGAGTGACCACCAAGGGTGTACTGAGAGTATGAGATATTTCTGTATCCGAAGTGGAATCGCATCCATTTGTATTCGGGGCTGATGCCTATGCGGGTAAAGGGCTGGGCATAGTTGAAATTTTGGTTGCTGGCCAGAAAGGAGAACGGCAGTTTCATGCCATAAACCTCGGGGTCGAAATCTCCGGAAGCCAAAAATGACAATGGTTTTCGGGAAGACTCAATGCCTTTAGCGTAGTATCCTTCCACTTTCGCGATGAAAGTTCCGGCCATACGCAGCGGATTTTGCTTTCTGTCGGGAGCACGTTCTGTTTGTCCGAAAGCACTTCCGGCGATAAAAAACAGAAAAAGGCAACCCCACAGTACCGGTTTCAGTTTGCTTTGCATAATCGGGTCAGTTGTTGATGGTATAAAGATACGATAAAAAACAGTGCATTGGCAATTGTTCAAGAGCCACACGGCGGTGTGGGGTGATGATGTTTAAGCGCCACACGGATTGCGCCACACGGCGGTGTGGAATGATGTTGTTTGAGAGCCACACGGCGGTGTGGCTCTACCAAAAAAGGCCTCCAAATACATGAAAGCCTTTCTTACAATCTCCTTTGCGCCCTTCGCGCCTTAGCGGTTCAACTCCGCGCCTTAAAAAATATCCTTAGCGCCCTGGCGCCTTTGCGGTTAAACTTAGCGTACTTTTATTTGCGTTTTTTACCTTTAGGCTTTTTGCTCTTTTTGAATTTATCATTACCGCCCTTTTTGCCTTTATTCCAGTCTTCGTCATTTCTGCGGCGCTCCTTCTTCAGTGCCAGCTGGTCCGGCTTTGATTTCTCCACCACAACCTTAGAACCCTGATATGTTGCTGAATTAAATTTCTTCAGCAGCAGCTCAGTATATGTCTTATCTATTTCAAAGAAGCTAAAGTTCTTCATGAGGTCGATCTTACCAATCTCGATATTACGCTTTTCGGTGGTGTCGTTGATAAGTCCGATGAGTTTTGGCTTGGTAAGCCCTGAGCCACTACCAACGCTGATGAAGAAACGTTCGAAGTCTATTTTATTTCCAGACTTGACAAAACGATCACGCTCCCGCTCCTGACCTCTGTCACCACGGCCTCTGTCGTCATGTTCTTTCTTTGGATCCACGTTGATGTCACCACGACCTTTATAGTAATCCAAAAACCGGTTAAATTCCAGTGATACAAAGTGCTTTATCAGCTGCTCTTTGTCGAGCCATTCCAGTTTCTTGTAAATAGTAGGCATGAATGGTTCGATACGTTCCTCGTCCACCTCAACCTTCTCCATACGGTCGATGAGTTTATAGAGCTGCTTTGCGCAGATCTCTTCACCGTTAGGAATCATCTTTTTAGTGAACCTTTTCCCGGTAACCTTCTCAAGGTCCTTGATTTTATGCATCTCACGGGTGTGGATGATGGTGATGGAAACACCTTTTTTCCCTGCACGGCCGGTTCTTCCACTGCGGTGGATATAGATCTCCTTCTCGTCGGGGAGGTTATAGTTAATTACGTGTGTAAGGTCGTTCACATCGAGACCACGGGCTGCCACATCAGTCGCTACGAGCATTTGGAGATGACGTGAGCGGAAGTGTCCCATTACTGTTTCACGCTGTGCCTGGCTGAGGTCGCCATGCAGCGCATCGGCATTATAGCCATCGGCCATCAGTTTGTCGGCCACCTCTTTTGTTTCACGACGGGTACGGCAAAATACGATACCATAGATATCGGGGTTGATATCCACCACACGTTTTAGAATCTCGTAACGGTTTCTTGCCAGACCCATGTAAAACTCATGAGATACGTTTTCAGCACCCTTGTTCTTTTCACCTGCGGAAATCTCAACCGGATCTTTGAGGTAATTATCGGCGATACGCTGCACCTCTTTTGGCATGGTTGCCGAGAAGAGCAGTGTCTGTTTCTCTTTGGGAGTGTTTTCCAGAATACCGTCGAGTTCATCTTTAAAGCCCATGTTAAGCATCTCGTCGGCTTCATCAAGTACGAGGAAACGGATATGATTTACTTTTAATGCTTTACGATTGATAAGATCCAATGCACGGCCGGGTGTAGCTGCTACGATTTGGACACCGCGTTTCAACTCGTCAATCTGGTTTGTAATGCTTGCGCCGCCATATATAGCAGTGATTCGCAGGTTCTCGGAATCCAGCGCATAGAGTTCCATCTCTTTGGTGATCTGGATGCACAGCTCGCGTGTTGGAGCGAGGATAAGTGCCTGTACTGCTTTATTATTAACGTCAACCTTCTCGATAATGGGCAGTCCGAAAGCGGCTGTTTTGCCTGTTCCTGTTTGTGCCAGTCCAATGATATCTTTTTCAGATTCAAGTAGATAGGGAATAGTTTTTTCCTGGATAGGAGTAAGATTTTCGAAGCCAAGGGCTTCAATAGACTTTAGGATTGAATCGCTCAATCCGGTCTCTTTAAATGTTATCATAAATTTTTCCTAAGTGAGATGATTTACGCCTCACCTACCCAATTTAGATAACGCCTGCCTCTTCTCTGTAAATATTTGCAGTAAAATCCTTACTGCCATGAATTTCAGCCGGCAAAGGTAAACAAAAAAGCGAGGTTACAATGTTTTTATCTGATTATGAGGGAGAAAAGTGCAAGTGCACAGGCAAAGCCGGGAACACCTGCGAATAAAAATTATCAGATATCCTTTTTATTGTACTTTTGAAAACACCTTAGGACAAAACAAACCAACGCATGAAAAAACTTCTGCCCGGACTAATTCTTATTCTTTTTAGTCTCACCGCCTGTGAACCTGAACCCAAAGACCATCAGAATATCTATGCCCTGATTGAGCGCATTCTGCCGGGAAAATCATCACAATTTATTGTGGAAACACTCCCTTCAGAAGGTATTGAGGAAGCTTTTACACTTAGCAGTAAAAAGAAGAAAATTGTTATTCAGGGCACCGGTGACCTTGCGTTGGCAAAGGGTTTTAACTATTACCTAACAGAATACTGCAACATAAGAGTATCATGGTATAAAGATGATCCTGTGGATGCCCCGGAAATACTCCCGGAAGTTAATACTCCGGTGACTCGGCAATGTAGATTTGAAAAACGATTCTTTTTGAACTACTGTACTTTTGGATACACCATGTTATGGTGGCAGTGGGATGACTGGGAGCACTTCATCGACTGGATGGCGCTCAATGGCATCAATATGCCGCTGGCCATTACCGGGCAGGAAGCCATCTGGATGGAAGTATGGAAAAGCTTTGGTATGACTGATGAGGAGATTCGTGCGTATTTCACCGGCCCTGCACACCTGCCCTGGCACCGTATGGGCAACCTCGACGGCTGGCTTGGGCCACTGCCACAAGAGTACATAGATCACCAGTTTGAGCTGCAAAAGAAAATACTCAAACGCGAACGCTCCTTCGGTATGACGCCCGTGCTCCCTGCCTTTGCCGGTCATGTGCCCAAAGCCATAAAAGAGCAGTTTCCTGAAGCAACCATCACTTCCCTGGGATCTTACGGGGTGGGAGATCAGTATCAGGCGTACTTCCTCGATCCTATGGATACACTCTTTGTGCAGATACAACAAAAGTTCCTTAAAGCCCAGACCGCACATTTCGGCACCGACCATCTTTATGGCGCTGATCCTTTCAATGAGATGGATCCGCCGGAAACCACACCGGAATACCTTGCCACCGTTTCCAAAACCATCTATGACGGAATGAGCAGCATCGACACGCAGGCCACATGGGTGCAAATGGGATGGACTTTTTACTATATGAAACTCTGGAAGGAAGACCCGGCACGACTGGAAGCCATGATAAAAGCTGTTCCGGAAGATAAAATGATAATTCTCGACTACTTTGCAGAAAAAGAGGAGGTTTGGCGAAACACAGAAGCCTGGCACGATGCGCCATATATCTGGTGCTACCTCGGAAACTTCGGCGGAAATACTGAGATGGCAGCACCACTTTATGAAGTGGCAAACCGTCTTTCCAATACTGAAAATGATTCTGATAAGGGAAAACTCGTTGGCGTAGGCTCTACGCTGGAAGGTTTTAATGTAAACCGCTTTATGTTTGAATGGCTCTTTGAATACGCCTGGGACAGCAGTGTTACAGATATTGAAAAATGGGTTGCACAATTTGCCCGCACAAAATCGGAATCAGAAGATACTCTCGCAGAGCAAGCCTATCAGAAACTTTTTAAGCTGGTTTATAATGATCAGGTTTCAGGTGTTGCAACGGGAAGCCTGACACAAACAAGACCAAGGCTTTCCGGTATTAAAGGATACCAACGCCCCAGCAAATACGACTATCATGAATTAACTGAGGTTTTGACGATGATGCTTGGCGCAGAAGAGCAAACCCTTTTGGATCCGGATTACCAAAAAGATCTTGTGGTTGTCACAAAGCAGGTTCTTGACAACCTTATCATTCCCGTAAGGGAAAAAATTAATGAAGCATACCTGGCGAAAGATACCGCAGCACTGCATCGGCAGACATCAATATTTCTGGGAATCCTTGATGACCTGGACCGGTTGCTGGCCACACAACCCGAATTTTTGTTGGGGAAATGGCTGGACGATGCCCGCAGTTTTGGTTCTGATTCGGCATCCGAAGCCTATTATGAAAAAAACGCACGTGTTCTGGTCACCACCTGGGGTAACGAAGGCAACAAGATTATCGACTATGCCAGCCGTGATCTTTCCGGCCTGATATCCTCATACTATAAGGAAAGATGGGAGATGTTTTTCGAAATCCTGGAGCAAAGCATTGAAACCGGTACTCCTTTAGATCTGGAAGCAATCGACAAAGAGATGGCAGCCTTTGAATGGCGCTGGACCGACCGGCAGGATCAATTCAGTGCTGTTCCGCAAGGTGATGTACTAACAATCGTTCAGGAGATTCATGAAAAGTATCTCTCGTTATATTTGTTTAACGATTAATAAAACTGTAATCTCTTGCTCGCAAACGTCGCATCATCACTATACTAACCCTTCCACAAAAATCGTTACTTTTGATGAGGAAAAATATTTGACTTCATGAGCCGCAATTTTATCCGATATATATCTATAATATTAACTATTCTGATAAGTACTCCTGCCTTTTCTCAATCGACAGAAGCTACAGCAAAAAAAGGTGAAGGGATTTATTCACTATTACGCCGCCATAACCTCGATCCGTCAACAGATTTCAATGATTTTGTTACGTTGAACAAAGACCGTCTGGGCAGGAATAACGCCCTTATTGCAGGCAGAAAATACCTGCTTCCTGATGGTTCTGCCTCGTCATCCTCCGGAGCTTATCCTATTTTCGGGGCAGAATACTCCGATGTAAAGATTACAGACCGGAAGCTCAGTGGTGCGGTTTTCTATCTGGTGAGCGGTCATGGAGGTCCGGATCCCGGGGCTGTAGGTAAAATCAACGGCCGCACAGTCTCAGAAGATGAATATGCCTATGATATCACCCTTCGTCTGGCAAGAAAACTTGTGGAGCATGGTGCGCTGGTTTACATGATAATCCGTGACAACAACGACGGCATCCGCAATGACAAATACCTGCCCCTGGATAAAGATGAAGTTTGCTACCCCAATCTCACCATCCCGCTTGACAAGAATGCACGCCTGAGGCAAAGAGCCCGGGCGGTGAACAACCTTTACAGAAAAAACAGAAGTAAAAAACACCATCGCTGCGTGGTTATCCATGTGGATTCGCGTACCAAAGGACAAAATATCGATGTCTTCTTCTATCATCATCAATACAGTAAAAGTGGAAAACGGCTGGCTCAAAGGCTTCAAAGTACTTTTAAGCAGAAATATGCTCAGCATCAGCCCGGCCGCGTATACAGCGGAACAGTAAGCCACCGGAACCTGTACATGATTCGGAAAACCGACCCGCCGGCAGTATTTATTGAGCTTGGAAACATCAATAACAGTAAGGATCAGCGTCGTTTTCTCCCGTCCGACAACCGTGAAGCTCTTGCCAAGTGGCTCTATGAAGGTCTGTATGAGGATTTTAGAAAACCCCAATAATCCAATATTCAGCAATATGGTTTTATTGTGGCTATATATGTGAGTTTTTACTATTTTTGAGTCAGTTTCAAATAGACTATTTATCCACATCCACACATCATTTGCTAAATGAAACTTACATTATTTGATTACGAATTGACGAATGACATCAATCGTCAGTACTCTGCGGATTTTATCCGGGCCGGGCTTCTCTTTGGATTAGTTATCTATTCTGTTTTCGGGCTTCTGGATTATTTTTTACTTCCCATGACTTATCATATTGCCTGGATTATCAGGTTTGGGATTATGACTCCGGCGCTATTGCTGTTCTATTTTTTAACTTTTAACGACAAATATCTTCCGATGTTTGGAGCCATAATGCCCGTACTGGTTGTTTTCGGGCAGCTGGGTATTGTTATGATGATATTGTATGCCGAGCCGGAAGAGGGAGCCTTTTTTGTTTATTATGCCGGGCTTATTCTTGTTTCAATGTGGGCAGGAATGATTTACAGGCTGCAAACCATGGCCGTTGTTGTGATTTCCCTGACAAGTATTTTGCTATATAACATGGTGGCGATTTTCGATCAGGGACTTCTTATGGACGGAGATATGCACACGTATGAATTCGGCATCTATCTGAACAATAACTTCTTCCTGCTTTCTACTTCCTTGCTCTCTGCAATTGGTACTTTTCAGATGAACAAATATCATAAAACAGTCGTGGAAAAAACCGACGAACTGCGAAAGGAACGCGACGAACTTGAGAAAGCAAGGCAGCGTGCAGAGCAGAGCGACAAAATTAAAACTGCCTTTCTGGCCAATATTTCTCATGAAATACGTACACCCATGAATGCAATTCTGGGCTTCTCCCAGCTTCTAAACGATGATGAAACCACCAATGAAGAGAAAAAGGAGTTTTCAAATCTTATTCTCGACAGGGGTGAAGATTTGCTGAAGGTGCTTAATTATCTGCTGGATTACAGTAAACTGGTAGCTTATGATATAAAACTGAATTTTGAATATATTGATGCCGGTAATTTAGTTGATGAAGTTGCAAATTACGGAAATAAGCTGTTGAAAAAGAAAAAGGAACAGGAATTACGGACTGTATGTAAAACACAACAGGAGACACCTGAGAAAAATCTATACACAGATTCTTTAAGGGTAACTCAGATTCTAAATCATTTAATGGATAATGCCGTGAAGTTTTCAGACAAAGGTGACATTGATGTAGGGTGTTATTTAGAATCCAATGTGGAGGGTGAGTTTGTAATATTCTTTGTTCAGGATCGCGGAATTGGAATTAAGGAGGAGTTAAAGAGTGTAATTTTTGATGGCTTCCGGCAGGCTGACGAGAGTTTTTCCAGAAGATATGACGGAACGGGCATAGGCTTAAGCTTTTCAAAGCCAATGGCTACGATGCTTGGTGGACGGCTTTGGTTTGAGTCAATGGTAGATGTCGGGTCAACATTTTATCTTTCAATCCCCGTAAATATTAAGGTACGACCCACAAACTTTGTACTATAAAAAAACCCAAAAGTTAATAATTTGTAAACTATATGTACGGTTTGTGTTAACCGGTTATTTTTCCTGTTGGCGCTTTTCTATCTCTACTCTTAATTTCTTCTCACTAATCTCAAGTTGCTCCCTGGATTGCTGTATCTCATACTCCAGCGTTTTGCGATCATTGATATCTGTAATCGCTGCCAGACCATATAATACTTCACCAGAATCATCTCTGATGACAGATGCATTGAGCTCTACCCAAAATACCATTCCTGATTTATGGATATACCGCTTCTCCATGGTGTACGTATCTCTTTTATTTTCCAGCAGTGTATTATAATATTGATAATCAAGCTGCAGGTCATCTTTAAAGGTAATATCTTCAAAACTTTTTCCCAGCAGTTCCTCTTTGCTATAACCTGTAATCTCACAGAACTTCTTATTTACACGAAAAAAAGTTCCGTCGCGTCGGGTGTGAGCCAGACCCACTGCTGCATTATCATAGGTTTTTTGAAAGAGCTTCTCGTTTTCATTGATTTTTACATCCTGCCGGATTATGGTAGTCACATCTCTCATCACATCCACATACCTTTCAATATTACCTTTATGGTCAAATACCGGTGATGATTTCAGGGAATACCATTTGCCGGCCCGCTCGTCCAAATGCAAAACATGCTCTTTCGTCTTACTCTTTTGGCTGTATAAAAGCGGACAGTTTGGAATTGGTGAGTTTTTATGATGAATCAGCTCATAACATTTCCTACCGATTATCTCTTCAACAGGTTTGCCAATATAATTAATACCTTCATTATTAATATCCTCGACTTCCAGGTCCTTATTGATAATTATAATAATATCATCAATAGCATTTACTGTATTTTTCCAATGGAGTTTTAGTGCTACTTCATTAGTAATGTCTGTGGCAGTTGACAGAACAACCGTCTCTTTACAATCCGGAAAAGTAAAAGGATGGTAGTTCATTAAAAGGTGATAAAGAGTAGGTGGATTTCCCTGAAGCTCCACAATATTAAGGTATTCTACTTTTTCTCCATTTAATGCTTTATCAAGATGCCCTTTTACGGTGTTCTCAAAATTATCTCTTCCTGTAACATCCCAAACGTATTTACCGATTATTTCATCTTTTTGTTTGTTAAGAAGCCTGCAGTAGGCTTTGTTAACGAAAATGTATTTATAATCCTTTCCCACCAGGGATGTTGCCTCAGATAAGGTATTAATGATGGATTCAAAAACTTCATTTGAAAACTGATACTCTTTTCCCATAACCGGTTATTCTATTGGTACAACTCCCGAAAGGGTAATTCTTCCCTGCTCTCCCGGAAGGTATTCATTTTCTCCCTGTCTGACCGCCTTACCATCGATAAGGATGCGCAGGCGCTGGCTTCCTCCCTCTTCACTGTAAGTTCCGGAAAGATAAATAATGTCACCCTCTTCGAACGTTCCTGTGAAGCTCCAGGAATCTTCAGTACTGTTGAAATCCTGTGTGGTTTGCTGCAATGCGCCGTTTTCATCCATCCAGGAGATTGACAATGCTGATGTGGCTTTGTCGGCTTCATAACGCACCACATGCACCTCCGGCACTTTGGTACAGGCCGACATAATCAATAGTAATGATATCAGAAAATATAGCTTTTTCATTGTATTCTAAGATTAAGTTGCAAATACCATACTCTCCCGGGCTCAGGCATATCCGCAGTTGTGCCAATAACTCTTCTGTTAAGATGCTCATAGTAATCGGTATCCAAAAGGTTATTGACACCTCCCTGCAGCGTCAGATATTGCAAGGGCTGATACTTCACCGAAGCATTCATAAGAAAAAATCCCTGTGATGGCTGTTCGTAATAGGCTTTACTGATATGATTCTGCGGTGCTGCATAGCGGAAAGATACTGCAGGAACTACTTTCACTCCGGGTTCCTGCCAGGAGAGAATAAGATTCGTTTCAAACGGTGGTATCTCTGCGATGGCATCCTTTTCCAGCACTTCAGTGCCGGTTACACTTCCATATTCGTCAAGTACTGTTTTTTCAATATTATAGATATTACCATATGTAAGGGAAGCATTCCAGTCTATACCCAAATGCGACTCACGGGGACTTACCCATGCACATTCAAAGCCATAGAGCACAGCATGTTCACCATTCACAAACTGCTTTACGCCAAGCACATCAGCGGTAAGCGGCAGCTCGGGAACTCTAACAGCAGTAATGTAATTGGTGACGTATGAAAAGAAGAGTCCTCCGGTAATTTGTCCCATGCCTGAACTCTTTTTCGTCAGGGTGATATCAGCCTCATGATTAACCTCAGCTTTGAGACCGGGATTTCCAAGGTAATCATATTTGTCATAACCAACCGGCAGCATAATGATGTATCTTTCTGTCATGTCGGGGCTTCGCATCGCCCTTCCCAGTGAGATTCCAAGAGAAAAATCCTTACCAAAAAACCGTGTTAAACCACCACTGAAACTATAATTTATAAGTGTGCTTTTAGCCTTTTCGGGAAGAGTCATATACGGCTCCGGCGCTCCGGGTCTAATAATTTTTATGGTATCGGAGCCGGAGATATTGAGATCTGCCCGGGCTGCCAGAATCCAGAACCATTTCCCCTGATATGCCGATAGCTCAGTGAAAACACCGTTATTAAATACATACGCCTCATTCCAAAGTTTTTCTTTTTTCACCGGAAGGTTACCATTAACAGGCGGCTGTAATATCATGTTTTTTGTACGCATCCCGTCTTTGGTAATGTAATGCCCGTCGAGACCGGCAAACCACGTTATATTGCCGGGAGTAAAGAGTGTTTCCAAACGATAACCCTGTGCTGTAGTACTGATGTCAGAAATTGCAACAACCGTATCGCTGAAAGGACGTTCTTTATTATCCATTACATGATGCACCCGTGAGTGATACAGTGAGATATTCAGCATTTTCAGGGAGCTGTGTTCGGGTGTCAGGACATATTCAGCACGACCAAACCGGGTGTCATCACTACGCTCATCCATTGGAAGTGCAGGGTAGTGCACATTATAACCGTGTGAACCATCGGCAGTAAGAGTAATGCGATGCCGGTTATTTTCATATCGCACAGCACTCCC
>PKSY01000236.1 GCA_002869405.1 Marinilabiliales bacterium | reverse complement strand
CCATACTTTACTATTCTATTAAGTTGCTTAGCATTCTAATAATCCCGAAGGCTATCTTGCATTCAATACTAAAAGCTGATTTCTATTACCGTTCTCTAAAAAAATGCTTAGCAACCTAAGGACACCGAATGTTTGCATATAAACTTGAGATAACGTCTGGTTGCTAAGCATCTTCAAGGATGCTTAGCAACTTATTTCCTTAACACCATTCTTTGTAATACGACATCCCCATTCATAAAAAAATAAAAAAATCACCGCAAACGATTGTGGGTTGGTTAAATCTTAGTAATTTGCGGGTCGCACAAAAAAGATTGTTTAACACTAAATACCTAAATTAGGTCAAATTATGAAAAGAAATGTAGTAATTATTGGAGCTGCAGGAAGGGATTTCCACAACTTCAACACCTTTTTCAGAGGAAATGAAAGCTACAATGTAGTGGCTTTTACTGCTGCTCAGATTCCTGACATTGACGGTCGCGCTTACCCTGCCGAACTGGCCGGTGAAGAACTCTATCCACAGGGAATTCCTATCGTTGCAGAAGAAGACCTGGTAAAACTCATCAAAGAAAAAAACATCCACGATTGTGTATTCTCTTACAGCGATGTTCCTTATAACAGAGTAATGAACCTTAGTTCTGTTGTTAATGCAGCAGGTGCTAACTTCATGCTTCTGGGCCCCGGCGAAACAATGGTTAAATCAACAAAACCTTTAATCTCTGTTGTCGCCACACGTACAGGTTGTGGTAAATCACAAACTTCACGTAAAGTAATTGAATATCTGATGGAACAGGGTCTGAAGGTTGTGGCAGTTCGTCACCCCATGCCTTACGGCGACCTCGTGAAACAGAAAGTACAGCGCTTTGCTACTGTTGAAGACCTCAAGAAGCATGAGTGTACTATCGAAGAGATGGAAGAGTATGAACCACACGTAGTTCGCGGTAACGTAATCTATGCAGGTGTTGATTATGAAGCAATCCTTCGTGAAGCTGAAGTAGATCCTGATGGATGTGATGTAGTACTTTGGGATGGTGGTAACAACGACTTCTCATTCTACAAGCCAGACCTTACAATTACTGTTGCGGATCCACACCGCCCGGGTCACGAGCTGAGCTACTACCCCGGTGAAGTAAATATGCGTCTTGCTGATGCTATCGTAATCAATAAAATGGACTCTGCTTCTCCTGAAGGAATTCAGGTGGTACGCGAAAGCATCGCCAAGGTGAATCCTAACGCAATCGTTGTGGATGGCGCTTCTCCAATCAAAGTTGACAAGCCTGAGCTTATCAACGGAAAACGCTGTCTGATCGTTGAAGATGGTCCTACCCTGACTCACGGCGAAATGAAGATTGGTGCCGGTACTGTTGCAGCACGCAAATTCGGTTGCGCAGAAGAAGTTGATCCTCGTCCTTATACTGTTGGTAAACTCTCAGAAACTTTCGAGATCTATCCTAACATCGGAACTATACTTCCTGCAATGGGTTACAGCGAGCAGCAGCTTAAAGACCTTGAAACAACAATCAATAACACAGATTGCGACACCGTTATTATCGGTACTCCTATTGATCTGAACCGTATCGTTAAGATTAACAAGCCGACAACACGTGTTTATTATGATCTGCAGGAAATTGGCCAGCCTTCGCTGGAAGGTATCCTTAAAGATTTTGTTCAAAAGCACAATCTTAAATAAAAAATTCTATTTTTGGGGTGACGTTTCAGTCACCCCTTTTTTATGTCTTCTTTTTTAGATTCATCAAAATCCGGTGGGTCTAAAAAAAAAATTCCCATGAAAAACAACAGTCTGGTATCAATTACAGATTATTCAAAAGAGGATATTCTGCATATCCTTGACTTAGCGGCTCATTTTGAACGCACTCCGGAGCCGACCCTTTTGCAGGATAAAGTTATCGCAAGTTTATTTTTTGAACCATCAACACGTACGCGCCTGAGTTTCGAAACCGCAATTCAGCGCCTGGGCGGAAGAATAATCGGTTTTACCGATTCATCCAGCTCTTCGGTTAAAAAAGGTGAATCATTACGCGATACAATTACCAATATCAGCCTCTATGCTGACCTCATTGTGATGCGTCACCCACTCGATGGCAGTGCTCGCTTTGCATCTGAAGTAAGCCATGTGCCGATTATCAATGCCGGTGACGGAGCCAACCAGCACCCCACACAATGTATGCTCGACCTCTACTCAATCCTCAAAACCCAGGGAACGCTCGAAAATCTGAAAATTGCCTTCGTCGGAGACCTTAAATACGGACGGACAGTTCATTCGCTTGTGCAGGCAATGACACAGTTTAACTGCACTTACAGACTGGTATCACCAATAGAGCTAAAACTCCCCAGAGGCGTAAAGCAGCACATTAAAGATGCTAACCTTGAATACACCCAGCATACTGAGCTTGATGAGGTAATTCCTGATGTGGATATTATCTATATGACACGTATTCAAAGAGAGCGATTTGCAGATCCGCTGGAATATGAAAGAGTAAAAAACAGCTATGTGCTGCGTAATGCCATGCTCGATAAATCTAAAGACAACCTTCGGGTTATGCACCCGTTGCCACGAGTAAATGAAATCAGCGAAGATGTGGATGCCAACCCAAAAGCATACTACTTTCAACAGGCACTAAACGGTGTTTATGTTCGTGAAGCACTCCTCGCATCAATTCTTAACCTTAAATAACATTTACCCATGGAAGCTAGAAAAATACTACAGGTCTCAGCCATCGAAAATGGCACCGTAATCGATCATATCCCCGCAGAAGCTGTCTTTACCGTTATCCGTATACTTGGCCTCGACAAATGTGAAAAGCCCATTACTTTCGGTACAAATCTGGATAGCAAGAAGTTTGGTAAAAAAGGCATAATCAAAGTAAGTGAAAAATATTTTGAAGATGAGGACATCGACAAAATAGCTCTCGTGGCACCAACAGCATCGCTGATCGAGATCAAAGACTTTATGGTTACAAACAAGCGGCAGGTTGAAATTCCTGATGTGGTTGAAGGATATGTAAAATGTTTTAATCCAAAGTGCGTTACCAACAACCAGAATGTTCACCGTAAATTTTACGTTGTAGATAAAGAAGACCTTAAACTCAAGTGCCACTACTGCGAGAAATTCACTAAAAAAGAAAATATTACAATTTTGTAATATTATGCTATGCAGAAACACAGTCTACTGCAAAGTACAAGCAGTGTTTCGCAGAATATGTACCAAAACCGTTTTAAATACTCTGCGAAACACTGCTTAAACACTGTGAGACACTGCGT
>PKSY01000131.1 GCA_002869405.1 Marinilabiliales bacterium | reverse complement strand
TTCAGCATGAGCTATTCGATCAACTCCAAAAAATTGCAAAGCATGCGAAAGGAGCGCAATGCTTTGGAGCCATCACCAGACCTTGAAGGAACACCATATTGCACAGAGGAGGAAAAGCTTGAGGTGCTGGATAATCCTGATATGTATCTCGACTGGAATAATCCGTGGAGCCTCAGCGTTACCTATAACCTGACTCTGGGAAAGAGTTACAGGTATCTTACAAACTGGGAGGTGCTGGAAACACCAAACTATGTGCATACCATTAATCTCCGGGGCGATATCAGCGTTACACCAAAATGGAAGGTGGGATTTAATACCAATTATGACATTGAAAAATATGAGCTCTCCTATACGCAGCTTAATATTTACCGCGACCTGCACT
Organism: Marinilabiliales bacterium; assembly: GCA_002869405.1. GTDB lineage: Bacteria > Bacteroidota > Bacteroidia > Bacteroidales > BM520 > BM520. The sequence continues at coordinate 2,930 of PKSY01000131.1, read as the reverse complement.
GCTGGGAGATGCGTTTTAACTGGACACCTCTCGGTGCTCAAAAAGGATGGAACTTTACCATCAATGCAAAATCATCCTTATTACAGGATTTGAAACTTACCAGAAAGAAAGACTTCAGGGATTACTAGGATTAAAGTATACTCCGAAAATATCATGTAACTGATCCAGCAGCACCAGATGATCCAGAGGATCCTGTTCAGGCTGTTGTGAACGGTTATAAAACACAAGCCTGCTCTCCCGGGCATCAATAATCCCAATATAAATATCAGAACGGTTTTTTATGGGAGCCTGCGAGTACATCCCGAGAGTCAGCACTCCAACAGCAACACCTTTGGCAACCTCTTTTCCATAATTCCCCCGGCCTCGTGTAAATCCGGTTGAAACTGCAACCATGCCATAGCGTTTACCACTCGACAAAATCAGGGAATCAAGCGTTTGCGAAGAACGAATATTCTCAACATTCTGCTGATGCTCGGCAATCATCAGCATAATCTGAATATCCTGCTCAATCTCCTTATAAACCAATGTATCCTCCGGAAACTGAAATGCAGTTATTTGTGGCCGGGATCTCATTCTCAGCACATCAGTAAGCAATTCTCGTGAAACGTCAGATAATGAATCGTGATGTTGAGCACGGTTTCCCTTTTCAATCAAAGAGATATAACTCAGCGGCTCAATAAGTACAACATCGGTAATCTCTTCCGGGGAAACACCGGAATGAAGAGAGTGCAGAGAAGTACATGATGTAGACCCAATTATAAGTAAAATAATGCTGATAATCAGACTGTTTTTCATCTTTGTTTTTTTTCAAACACAAAGATATCCATATTACCTTATTGAAAAAACCTATGTTTCTGATATTTTAATTTTAATAAGACAGATAATACATGAAGAAAAAAATCAATACTTTTGCATTTGAAAAACTATTGGATGTATAAACTTCAATCGGAGCGTGTGATGTAAATAACCTTTGGATTTAATCCATTGGTTATACCTTTGTTTTCCCGAAGTAATTCTTTCCGGGGTCAATTTTCATTTGTATTTTTATAAATCATATATGGTATTTACAAATGCCATTCAAAACAATATTATCATGAGTAACGAAATAAAATCCATCCACGAGTTTGATCTTAATTTGATCTGTGAATACTACTCTGCCGTTGATCGTCAGGGGCCCGGGAGTGAAGAAATAACCCTTAAGGCGCTGAGCTTTATTGAGGGATTAACCGATGATTCCCGGATTGTTGACCTGGGTTGCGGCACCGGAGGGCAGACCATGACACTGGGAAAACATGCTCCCGGCACGATTACAGGTATTGATATTTTTGAAAGATTTATCAATCTCTTTAATGCGCAGGCAGAAAAGATGAATCTCAACAACCGAGTAAAAGGAGTAATCGGATCCATGGATAACCTCTCCTTTAAGGAAGAAGAACTCGACCTGATATGGTCGGAAGGTGCGATTTACAATATCGGATTCGAACGCGGCCTCAAAGAGTGGAGAAAATACCTTAAAAAAGATGGTTATATCGCTGTAAGTGAAGCATCATGGTTCACAGAATCACGCCCTGCAGAAATTGAAGATTTTTGGATGGATGCATATCCGGAAATCGATACAATACCTAACAATGTTGCTGTTATGCAAAAAGCAGGATATGTTCCTGTTGCTTCTTTCATTCTTCCTGAATACTGCTGGATTGAGAATTTTTTCGTCCCACAGGAAAAGGCCAGAATTGCATTTCTGAACAAGTATAAAGGTAATACTGCTGCTGAAGAGTTTGTTGCCAATCAGGTGCATGAAGAAAAACTCTATCATAAATACAAAGAATATTACGGATACGTCTTCTACATCGGTAAAAAAATATAACCCGAACACTAACAAGAGCTCTGTGACCTGCAGGGCTCTTGAGATTTTAACAATTCCAAACCACAAAATCCTTTACCTTTGCACAGCATTAGTATAAAAGTCGAAATCAAAATTATGAAACGTATAATTATCCTTCCGATAGTAATCCTGCTATTAAGTTTTACCGGATGTGAATATGAATCCTACGAAGATTATAACACACCACCCTACGACGGGGATTTTACCTGGACTCAGGTGACAGAAGATGCTGACTGGAGTAACCGATGGGATCATGCTGCATTGAGTTATAATGATAAGCTTTGGGTAATGGGCGGTTATAATCCCGGAGGTTTTTCAGGTGACTCGTACCTCTCTGATGTATGGAGCTCCTCTGATGGCATTGAGTGGGAACAGCACACGGAAACAGCACCGTGGCATGGTCGTCGGGGCCACAGCGCAATAGTTTTTAACGACGGCTCAGGTCCGGCAATGTTTATCATTGGAGGTTTTGAAGTGGAAGAAACTACAGGCCACCGCCAATACACCAACGATGTTTGGAAAAGTACCGACGGTGAGACCTGGACACAGGTGAAGCCTCGCACATATCATAACACAATTGACTCGCTGAACGACTGGTTTCCGAGATATAACCATGCCTGTGTCGTAGCTGATCATAACGGAACTGAATATATTTACCTTATCGGTGGTTTTACCCAGCTCGAAGACCATAATGCACGCTACGCATCAGTATATTTTAACGATGTGTGGCGCAGTACTGATGCTGTGAACTGGGAGAAACTTGACAATAATGACTTTGGGATAAGAGCAGATCATGCCGCAACTGTTGATCCTTCAACGGGACAGATTTTTATTCAGGGTGGTATACACGGTGTGATTTTCGAAGGTGAAAATAATGGCAGCCAACCCATTGAAGACTGGCATTTTCTCTGGAGCTCTTACGACGGCATCACCTGGACACAGGAGAAGGATTACACCGATTTTGACCAGGGATACCTCTGGCGTGCCGGCCACGGGATGTTCATTTACAATGAGGTACTCTATGCCATGCCGAGAAGATCAAATT
>PKSY01000019.1 GCA_002869405.1 Marinilabiliales bacterium | reverse complement strand
TAACAAGAGCTTTAGCAGCAGAATGGGCCCCAAAAGTTCGTGTGAATTGCATTGCTCCTTCGCTGACTGAGACACCCCTGGCATCGCGATTTCTTAAAACTCAAAAACAAAAAGAAGCTATGCAGCAAAGGCATCCAATGAAAACTTATGGTCAGCCAATAGACATTGCATCAATGGCAAACTTCCTGCTTTCTGAAAAATCCCGATGGATTACCGGTCAGGTAATTGGTATTGATGGAGGATTATCAACAATAAAGCAGTAAATAACCTATGATAAATTTAAGAGGAACCACATTTCATTATGTAGATTATCGGGTCACCAAATGGATGGCTAAACACGCAATTTTGTTTATGCGTCTCAGTATCGGCATCATTTTCTTCTGGTTTGGAATCCTGAAATTTTTTGACGGGCTGAGTCCTGCAGAAGGAATTGCAACCAAGACCATAGATACCATAACTTTTGGCCTGCTGGCAGAAAAAACGATACTCTATAGCCTTGCCACATGGGAAGTATTAATTGGTATTGGTTTAATTTTCAACCTTTTCATGCGAGAAACGTTACTATTGTTGTTCCTGCAAATGATTGGAACCTTTATGCCTGTTTTTCTTTTCCCGGAAGAGGTTTTTCATGTATTTCCAATTGCATTGACAATAGAAGGACAATACATCATCAAAAACCTGGTAATCATCTCGGCCGGAATTGCCCTGGGATCTACCGTTCGGGGCGGGCGTATTGTAAGTGAATATTCAAAAAAAACTGACAGGGAGTTGAGTTATGATTAAATACAAATTTACGGCTGCTATCCTATTATTAATATTCATATCATTTACTGTGCTGGGGCAATCCACAGACTATGTAACAAAAAGCATAAACACCAATATTGCCGGAATGTATGTTTTGGGCAGTTTGGCTGCTGCCAACCTCAACGCAGCACTATTACCGGATAATGCTTTCATGATTCAAACCAGTTTTCCCATCCATTTTTAAAATTCAAATTCAATGATGAAATCGCCAATACATCATCAGGAATTTTTACCTATTTTTGAGTACTTAGTGGAAAAACAATGGATAGAGTAACGCAAAGCAGGATTGAATTTACAATCAATCATCTTAATGAGAATGTATTCCGCTTCTCGAAAACCAAAGACGGAAAAATCGTTTATACCCTCAATGAGGGGCCAATACCACGGCAGCTAAACCTGCAGACTGACGTAGTATTTGGCAAGACTGTAGAAGAAGTGGTCGGTAAAGATCAGGCAGCGAAGGTAATGCCTTTAATTCTGGATGCATTTGAAGGAAAGACTACCTCCTATGAACTGGATATGGGTGAGTTTATCTTCCAGACCGTGCTTTCCCCTGTGGAGGAAGACGGCAAAATCAATGAAGTATCAGGCACAAGCTACGACATTACAGAGAAAAGGAAAAGTCTTAAGGCCCTGCAGGAAGCTCACGACAAACTTAAAGAAGCCAATGAGGAGAAAAACCTGCTTTTTAGCATTATCGCCCATGATTTGAAAAGTCCGGTGGGAACGATGGCTGAATTACTGAAAATTATTCAGGAGGAGTCGAAAAAACAGGACAATCAGCATTTACTGGAAATTGCAACAGAGTGCAACAAAACTGCTCAAGACTCCCTGACCCTGTTGGAAAACCTTTTCGACTGGGCAAAATGCCAGCTCGATCAATCCTACTTTAATCCGAAAGCCTTTGATGTTGTTGCAGTCATCAAGGCAGTTATTAGTCTTTTCAACGCTGCTACAAAAGAGAAGAATATCCGAATTACCCTTTCCGGTAAAAAACCTGTAATCATATTTGCAGACTTATACTACATAAGTACAATCTTCAGAAACCTTATCGGCAATGCCATTAAGTTTTCTCATCCCGGGGATGTTATTTCAATTAACATTGAAGATAATAAGGATGAAACAAAATTCTCAGTAGTTGACAAGGGTATTGGTGTTGAACCCTCCCGTATTGACAAGATCTTTAGTATTTATCAATCAAAGAGCACTCCCGGAACTGCAGGCGAACGAGGCACCGGGTTGGGACTCAGCCTATGCGCGCAGTTTGTAAAAAGACATAATGGTAATATTGGCTTGCAGTCAGTGGTTGATGAAGGCTCCGAATTCTGGTTTACTATTCCAAAAATAAAAACTGAGAATCAGGAATAAATATCAAAACTCTATTCCTTTACGAGCCTGTAACCCATCGTTATAATAGTGTTTTATCTCTTTCATTTCTGTTACCAGATCCGCGTATTCATTTAGTGCTTCAGGAGAATAACGTCCGGTAATTACAACCTCAACGTTTTCGCTTCTGCAATTTAACGCCAAAAGAAGCTCTTCAACAGAAAAGAGTTTATAGTATAATGCGATATTAGCCTCATCCAGCACCACTAAATCATACTTTCCTTCTTTAAGAATTTCAGTAACCACTTCAAGACCATGTCGGGCTTTTTCAATATCTTCCTTTGTTGGAGCTTTCTCGATAAAACACTCTAAACCAAACTGTTGTATTTTAATACCCGGGATATACATATCGATAGCCTCTACTTCAGCATAACGCATACCTTTAACAAACTGAGCGAAAAAAACCTCTTTCCCGGCTCCAACCGCCCTTAATGCTATTCCAAGTGCAGCAGTTGTTTTTCCTTTACCATTTCCCGTGTAAACATGTACTTTACCATTCATACTAGTTAGTTTTTATTCTGAAACAAAAGGTTCCGGGGTTTATCCCGACCTTGATTGTGTCCACAGGGAGTGCATCGGCACTATAACGATATATTACTCCCGGTTGATTATAATCAATAGCATCAGCCACGTATATCTCAGAAGAGTTCGGGTCGATTCCAAGTCCGTAGAAACCACCGGTATGATATTGTGGATAAGGACTTTCTAACACAACCTCAGGAGGTCCTGTAATATCTACACATAATCGGTACAAATCCCTGTTCAAAAAATAAAGGGTATCCCCTGCCCCATTTATATTCAATTCTGTTGGAGAATCTTCTATATCCATTGTAACTCTATGCAGTACTTGTAGTGATATAGGTTCGATGCAAATCAATTCGGGCTCATCCTGACCGTTGGGAATACCCGGATATCCACCATCGGACAACACCCACAGACGGTCAAATTTGTCGGCAACCATCGAATTTGGTTGACTTGCAACCTTTATGCTGTCAATGACTTTATCCTTTTTACTATCTATAACAAGAACTGTATTATCAAAACTCCAGCAGCTCACAAACACTCTGTCGCCCAATGAAACCATCTGTTCTGTGGGGTGCTGATTAAAAGATGAAGCACTGTTATGAACATTGATATACCCGGTAATTTCACAAGTCTCAGGATTTACTATGGTAATAGCATGCGCATAAAGATCAGTAACATACGCCTTCTGACTATTTACAAAATGAATATAACGCGGAGAAGTCAAACCGGTGATTTTCTTTTTATAAGAAAAATCATCTGCATCGAGAATAATTATTTTCCCACTGTTATTCATCACCACATAAAGTAATGAATCTTTAAGTTTGCACGACATGGCCACATCCCCCAAAGGATGTCCGTTTACATTATAGAAGGCCTCATTATAAACCAACTGATTTTCAGTATCATAATAAGATAAAGATGCATTATTATAGGTGAAGTTTCCTTCATTTGTGATATAAACACCCTGAGTTGACCCAATATTCATTGAATTCCGCAACTGCCAGTACTCTTCATCCTTCATACAGGAGGAAAAAGAGACCAGAGCGAACAGGACAACATACAGGAACCTTCGATTCATTAGTGCAGGTCAAACATTAGTTGAAACATAAAATTAATTCCGGGCATAGGTTGCATTAGAACCGTATGGTACTCCTCATTAAAAAGATTATTAATCTTCAGCTCTGCGGAGATATCAAACGACTTGAACACAATCTTCCGGCCTATTTTAAGGTCATTCATAAAGTACGGATAGATGGAAGCCCGCCGGCTCAGATCATTGCTGCTGGTTACATAGCGTTCGCTATAGCTGCTATGCTGATAATGCACCATCCAGTTTCTCCATTCGGCACCTATCATAAGATTTCCCGAATGAACCGGAATATATACAAGCTGTTTTCCATATGACTCATCACCCCAAACCAGCGCATCGCCGTAATTGAGTGCTCGTGTGTACGAGTAGGTTCCGGAAGCATTTATTTCTACCTCGTGGAATTCCCACTTCACTTTAGCGGATGACTCCATACCGGTTGTTACAACTCTCTTGATATTCAACGGACTCCAGTATCCCTTTCCTGAGTATGTCCATATAATCCAATCATCGATATCGGAATAAAACAGTGTAATATCCGGAATCAATGACAAATTTCCGAATTTCAGGATTGTCTCTGCCCCAAGCTCAGAAGAATACCCTCTTTCAGGTTTCAGATCCGGGTTTCCACCGGGAAGCCAATACATATCATTCAGCGAGGGTTGATGATAATTTGCAGCAATGTTACCTTTTATGATTAATCCAAACTTCGGCGCAACGAGTAGGTCGAAGCCCATAAATGGTGCAGGAGGAGTTAAAACACCATCTATTATACCCTGACGAATCATAAAACTTGTGTTTAAATGCTCAAAAAAACGTTTTCGCACGGCAACAAGCAGTGAAAAAGCATTTCGCGTACTTTCATACCCCTCTGATGTTACCGTATCCTGAGTATTCACATCATGATAATTCCACTCCAGAGAAGTATTTACAGAGAAATTATTATCAAGATAACGGCTATAATCAGCCTTTGCAAGAACACTTTTCTCCTCACTGATTGAATAAACAGAATTGATAAATCCATACCCCGGAATAAAATTCTTAAGGTAATAATTCATGCTGTGGATTCTTGCTCCGGTCTGAATATCAAAAGAATACTTTTCTGTTGCGATTTTTCGGTTCAAAACTATGCTATGTGATGCTTCAGAGAGTTTATTCAGTCTGTCACTCTCATTTCCCTCGTAGCTTGCGACTCCGGGTATCTCTCGTTCGGAGTTTTGTCCCCAGTATTTCACTGACCATTCAGCGCCATGTTTGCTTCTCAGATAGATCTCCTGAAGAACTCCGTATTTACTGTATGCGGCGTTTTTATTGGTATCCAGTGGATAGATAAATTCTCCTGTTAGCGGATCAATATCAAAATTATATCTGTTTAGAAAAGTATAATCGTTTTGAGAAGTACTGTGATACAGGCGTGTTTTGGATTGCAAAGATTCGTTTCCCACCTTCACCGAGAGAAAATTCTCATAGGTCGAATAAGAGCCGGAAGCAGATAAAGCTTTGATATCCAAACCTCTCTCCCATTCGGTACGGTTCGATAAATTTATAGAACCCCCAAGACCTCCGGTTCCGTTTTTAATACTTGAAGTACCATGATTCAGGGAAATATCATCAAGAATATAAACAGGTATCAGGGAAAAATCCACCATTCCAAGCATCGGACTATTGATATTCATTCCATTCCAGTAAACCTGTGTATGAGAGGGTGCAGTACCGCGAAATGAGGCAGTTGCCATTGCGCCGCGACCATAATTCTTAATAAAAACATGTGAATTTTCGGAAAGCAGATCAGAAAGGTTACTTGTAAGTTTCTCCATCATCACCAATGTGTCAATATGTGTGGTTTTCATCCCGGCTTCCTCAGGTAAAAACAACTTCGCACCTGTAATATTCGCCACAGGCAAAACAATTACTGTATCCTGTAATCCCTGCGATTTACTCAAAAGAGAGAAAAGAACCAAAATAATACAAAGGAGAAAAGGCCTCATCACTGTATCATGAATTTCCTGATTTGCTTTCCATCCGAATAGATCACGGAAAGAATATAGAAACCCGGGTTTAGATGCGAAACATCAATTTGTTGAACAGATGGCTCTATCTCTCCGGAGAGGCATATTTGTCCGTTACCTGTGAACAAGTGGTAAATTCCGGGCCTCACACTCTTAACATTCACAAAATCAGTTGCCGGCACCGGAAAAACACTAAATGTTGGATCATCAGAAGCCATATCTATACCGGTTGATAATTCAACGACACATTCCTGTGTACACGTGTATTGAGGGTTACTTGCAAGTGTGGCAGTGATTGACAGGATTCCGGATTCTTCAACATGAAGTACAGACTCTTCATCAACATATGCAATATCTGAACTTACCGCATAATCAAACCTTGCATCCGGCACCACTCTCCCATCAATAAAAAATGCAGACTCCAGTTGCAGTGATGAGGATTTTAAAACCAATGGAAGGTCTTTCATAACCAGCACCTTATCTTCACCCTTCAATTGCGGGTCAGGAGCCACATCTGCTGCGCCACATATTTCTGTTGACAGCTCTCCCAGCCATCCTGCGCTACCCATTGATGCGGACTGCACTTTTACAAAATCAATCTGGTCAATATCCACATATTCACCACGGTCGTTTATTGCCCATGAGATATCAAAAGCATCACCACCGCTGTTTTCTATCTCGGAAGTATAAGGATTATCAGGGATTAAATGATCTCCGACACCTCTGGCATGATTATCAGCATAGCCAAAAGTTCTGACATACGACTTCACGATACCCTGTGAGGATGTATCGATTTTCGTATCAATAAAGGTCCCTGAGAGCATATATTCAAGCGGATCAATTTCGGGGAAGAACTCCTGAGAGGGATACCAGGATTGCGGATGAAACTCATTCACTTCAAGCAGGCCGGAATTACCAAAATTATCGTTCCAGGGTATATCGAGGGCACTTGCGCCGCCGGGGTTTTCCCATGTGATCTCATAATTAATTTTTGTTGAGGAGAAGAAGTGGTCACTTCCTGCAAGCTGATACCAGGTATCATCAGGTAATCCATTACCATTTTCATCTTTCATAACAAATACGACTGCCGGCTCAGACCAGTCGGAGTAGGCATTTCCAAAAATGGTAAAATCAACACCAAAAGGGTTTTGAGGGTCATTTACCACGGGAGCTTCAAAGCCAAAAACCACATATCCACCAAAGGCACCGAGGGTCATATTTCCATACACACCACCTATAACTCCATCAATGGCTGCCGGAGTTCCCCAGGGTGACACATTAATAAACTGCCCGGGTGCGGGTTTGTAATCAAAAACCCTGTTGATGTATTGTGCTGATGCTATCCCGGCAACGACAATACAAAGAATGGTAAAAAGCACTCTTTTCATAATCATATGCTAATATGTTTACCGGAAGTCACTGTGCGGTGGTTTTGCGTTCGGGAGGAACTCCTGAATGCTTCTGTTCGCCGCAGATGCAAGTCCGGTGCTATGGCAGGTCTTCTGACTTATCCTTTGGTTACGCCTTCCCGTCTCAGACAGTGGCAATGGGTATAACCGTAGCGCATAATGCGCCGGAATTACAGCAGCGGGAACTGTTGCCGAATTACACGGCATTCCCTTTTAACCCTTTGTGGGACCATTTGCATTGCAAAGGTAGCTTTTTTAATTTACGAAAGGTTGTTTAAGAGTGATTTTTTGAATTGGAGATACTATGCCTGTTCCAGGTAGCGAAAACCGGAAAACAGAGCCATGGCCGGGACGGCTTTCAATTTGAAGCTCAGAGCCGTGCATCTTTATCAAATCCCTGCACAACACAAGCCCTAATCCTGACCCTTTTTCATTTTCAGTGCCATATCGTGAGGTGTTTCGAATTCCTTTTAAGATATCGGCTACCTGCTTTTCATCCATACCAATACCTTCATCATATACCTCCAACACAATCTTTCCTGTGTTCAAATTATCCTTCGCTTTTATCAGCACATGGCTTCCGGAATTGGAAAATTTCACAGCATTACAGAGAAGATTTCGCATTGTAATCATTAACATATTGGGATCAGCCTTTACATAAAGATCTTCTGGTATATTCATGCTGATAACAACACCTTTCATTCGGGCCTGATCAGTAACTTCGGCAAGAACATCAGCCATAACATCAATCAGAAGAAGTGTTTTGGAATGAAGTGTTATTTCACCCTGCTGTGCCTTGGCCCACGACAACAGGTTATCAATCAGACCTACAGCATTGGAAGTCGAAACAAACAGTAATCGTATAAACTCGCGTCGTTCTTCATCATTAAAATCATCATAATCAGAATGCAGTAATGATGAGTAGCCATATATTGTATTTATAGGATTACGAATATCATGTGCAACAATGCTGAACATCTTGTTCTTTGTGGCATTTAGTTCACGGTATTTCTTTTCAGAATCAATCAATGCCTGATGATTTCTATATTTTTCTGTGGCATCATACACCTGCATTATTACTTTCTCATCATCCAATTTACAAACTCTGGCGCTAAACCATTTCTGCTCACCACTTATTTGAAGCTGATATTCAAGCTGTTGCGTAGATCCTGATTTTAATGCAATTCTAATTGCCGTTTCTATCCCAGCACATGCTTCATCTGGAAGAAAATCATATATGGAACGATTTATCAGCTTCTTTGCCGGGGCAATCAGCAAATCCTCTTTGGATGGAGCAATATCAATATATCTGAAGTTTTTATCGATAATGAAAGTAAGATTATCCATTGAAGAAAACCACGCCTTAAGCTTTTGTTCCCGCTTCTCAATATGAAGAATACTTCGCAACATAAACCAAACCAGGAAGCTAAAAAGAAAGGATGACGCCAGAGAAAGTACCAATATAACATCCTCTTGATTGGAAGTAAGATTATAGACCTGCCCAATCATTTTATATAGAAACAGAAAAAGACAAAGTGCCAGAAAAAGCAACAAATGCTTTCTCGCAGCAAGGCGAACTTTCTCAGACATAGTTGGTTATTTCCGCAAAGATAAAACAATATTTCAGTTTTCACAACCTTTTCTTCATAAAATAATATTTCACAACACTATAAAAACAAATCACATATACACAAACTATTTCTAAAAATAGATACGAATGCAATAATAATGCATAATTAAAGGCATAGCAGGGTCCATTAGTTCATTTTTTATACTTTTGTGTAATTTTAAAATAAGGTACGATTATGGCTCAGATCATTGAAGAAATTTCCCGGACTTTTAGCGAATACCTCCTTATTCCCGGATTAACAACTGCTGAAGCAATTCCGTCAAAAGTTGAATTACAAACACCATTGGTAAAATTCAAGAAAGGAGAAGCTCCAAAAATACGGTTGAATATCCCGTTTGTCTCAGCTATTATGCAGGCTGTTTCAGATGATAAAATGGCTATTGAACTTGCCAGAAACGGAGGACTCTCATTCATTTATGGGTCACAATCGATTGAAAACCAGGCAGAAATGGTTCGCCGCGTAAAGAAATTCAAGGCAGGGTTTGTGGTTAGTGATGCCAACCTCACTCCTGAACATACGCTTCAGGATGTAATAGATCTGAAAGCTAAGACCGGCTACTCAACCATTGGAGTTACTCACGATGGCACATCTCACGGCAAACTGCTTGGTATAGTAACCGGCAGAGATTACAGACCGTCAAGAGATTCACGCGACAAAAAGGTGAGTGACTTTATGACGCCATTCAATAAACTCATTACCGGAAAATTTGGCATTTCCATTCAGGAAGCAAACGATGTTGTATGGGATCACAAACTCAATGCGCTGCCAATTATTGATGAAAATGAGCATCTGAAGTATTTTGTTTTCCGTAAAGATTATGATAATCATAAACAGAATCCGCATGAGCTTTCTGACGATAATCAGAAACTCCTTGTGGGCGCAGGAATTAACACCCGCGATTACGAAGAGAGAGTACCAAAACTGCTGGAAGCGGGTGCTGATGTTTTATGTATCGATTCATCCGACGGATTTTCAGAATGGCAATGCAAAACTATTAAGCATATTAAAGAAACCTTTGGTGAAGATGTAAAAGTCGGAGCCGGAAATGTAGTTGATAAAGAAGGTTTTGATTATCTGGTTAAGGCCGGTGCTGATTTTATAAAAGTTGGTATCGGAGGCGGTAGTATTTGTATTACCAGAGAGCAAAAAGGTATCGGCCGTGGTCAGGCAACGTCATTGATTGATGTCTCCAAAGCACGTGACGAGCACTTTAAAAAAACCGGCGAGTATATTCCTTTGTGTTCTGATGGAGGAATTGTTCAGGACTATCATATGGTACTTGCACTGGCTATGGGAGCCGACTTCCTTATGATGGGCCGGTATTTTGCACGTTTTGATGAAAGCCCCTCAAAGAAACTTATGATTGGAGGCAAATACGTGAAAGAATACTGGGGAGAAGGATCCAACAGAGCCCGGAACTGGCAACGATATGATATGGGAGGAAGCGAACACCTGAAATTCGAAGAGGGTGTCGACAGTTATGTTCCCTATGCAGGAAAAATGAAAGACAACCTCGACATAACGCTCGGAAAGATAAAGTCAACAATGTGCTCCTGCGGAACACTCTCCATTGAAAGCCTGCAAAATGACGCCAAGATTACCCTTGTATCATCCACATCAATTATTGAAGGCGGAGCTCACGACGTAATTCTGAAGGAAACAAAAATTTAATACCTCTATACACACTTAAAAAGGGCTGTCAGAAAAACATCTGACAGCCTTTTTTTATTTATTCCTTGAAAAAACCAAAAAAAACACCCAATTTTACAATTCCGGTATCCGGCTAACGCAATTTACGTTTTTCAGGCTTTAAACCAGGTCATATGCTACGAACCAAAATCAGATTTCTTTTATTCATTTTTCTCCCACTACTTTCCTTTGCTCAGAAAGACACACTGGTATTCACACCTCACTGGCTACCGCAGGCACAATTTGCCGGCTATTATATGGCCGATAAAATGGGGTTTTACGAACAGGAAGGGCTGTATGTCTCCATTGAACATCCCTCAGCATCGGTTATGGCAACAGAAAAATTAAAAAGCGGCGAGGCCGATGTGATTTCGCTATTTCTTGTAACTGCATTAAATACTTCTGACAATGGCCTCGACATGGTTAACATCTGCCAGCTGTCCCAAAAGTGCGGGCTCTTGTTTGTCACGAAAAAAGCCAGCGGGATAGAAACCATTACCGACCTTGAAGGAAAAAAAATAGGAATATGGGAAAGTGGGTTTGACGAAGTCCCAAAATCTGCTGTCAGGGACAATAATACCAACGTGGAATGGGTCCCAATTCTATCCACAATAAACCTGTTTTTAATTGGTGGTATTGATGCCATGACCGTGATGTGGTATAATGAATATGATGCCATTATAAATGCCGGGATCAATGAAGATGAATTAAACACAATATTTTTAGCAGATTACTGATATAACATCCCTGAAGATGGGATCTATTGCCTGCGTGAAACCATCGAAAACAATAGTGAAGACCTGGAAAAGTTTGTCCACGGAACACTTCGGGGCTGGGAGTATGCACGACAGCACAGAAAAGAGACTGTTGACACTGTGATGTCGCTCATGAAAGCGGCACATGTTCCAACAAACAGGGCACATCAGTCGTGGATGCTCGACAGGGTTCTGGAACTTTTTAATTCTGACGATGGTGTTAAATCAGGACATCTATCAGTGGAAAGTTTTAAACAGACACAGGAATTACTGCTTAAAGGCGACTATATCAGACGCGAAATCCCATATACTGAGTTTTATATTCCTTTGATTAACAAATAATTCCCCTAAACAGATTATATCATGTTTAAAAACCTTAAAAGTTCACTCACTACGCGCATTGTTGTTAATATACTTACTTTTTGCGTTTTATTGTTCGTAGTTTGTTTAGGTACATTCTATATCTTTTCGAAACATACTATTGAAAGAAAAACTATTGACAATGCCATTGAAGTATCCCATAACGCAGTTTTCCAGGCTGAACACGTGCTTCGTTCAACAGAGACTATTGTTGACAACTTTATGTGGCAACTTAATGATGTTGAAAACCTGTCGCCTGAAAAGGTCATTCAGGTCACAAAAACCATCACAGAATCAAATCCATTTATTCTTGGTTGTGCTGTAGCATTTGAGCCCTGGTTTTTCCCGGAACAGGGTAAATATTTTTCTCCTTATACGATGAGGAGAAACGACACTACCGAGCTAATGCTCTTGGGTGACGAAGAGTATGAATACTTTGTAATGGACTGGTTTCAGACCCCAAAATTTATTGGCCATGCATTCTGGTCAGAACCCTATTTTGACGAGGGTGGTTCCGATGCAATTATTACATCCTACTCCAGACCATTTTTTAATACCGATAAAAATGGAAACAAAGAATTTATTGGTGTCATAACCATTGATCTGTCGCTGGAATGGTTCACAAAAATCATCAGTGATATAAAAATTCTGGAAACAGGTTACTCTACAGTTATTACTCAGCATGGCACTTTTGTAATCAATCCCAACGAGGAGCTGATTATGCATGAAACAATCTTTAGCTTTGCAAAGGAGATTGACAAGCCAAAACTGCGCGACATTGGCAGGGACATGCTGGCGGGAAATAATGCTTTTGCAGAATGCAATATAAGAGGTACTAACATGCAGCTCTATTACACTCCTTTGCCTTCGAATAAGTGGACACTTATTACTGTATTTCCGGAAGATGAGATGTATGCCTCTTTACATAATATCTCTATTATACTGCTCTTGCTGACAATAACAGGATTAGCACTTATGATTACTATTGTTTACAGGGTTGTGAAGAACCAAATCAGCCCTCTGAAGGTTTTTGCTGAGTCAGCCAGAGATATTGCTCTCGGGAATTTCCATACAGACCTCCCTGAGATTAAAACTGAGGATGAGATGAGATATCTTTCTGACTCATTCAGTTACATGCAAAATGAGCTTACCACATATATCGAAAACCTGAAAGATACAACTGCAGCCAAGGAGAAGATTGAGAGCGAACTGCGTATTGCCCGGGAGATTCAGATGGGTATGATACCGAAAATCTTCCCTCCCTTTCCTGACGTCCCGGAGATTGACCTGTATGCAATGCTTGAACCTGCAAAAGAAGTAGGCGGCGATTTGTACGATTTCTTCCTAATCGATGACCAGCATCTCTGTTTTGCAATCGGTGACGTATCAGGTAAAGGTGTTCCTGCTTCTCTGTTTATGGCTGTCACCAGAACACTGCTA
This sequence comes from Marinilabiliales bacterium, assembly GCA_002869405.1. Classification (GTDB taxonomy): domain Bacteria; phylum Bacteroidota; class Bacteroidia; order Bacteroidales; family BM520; genus BM520. The sequence goes on along the minus strand of PKSY01000019.1, from coordinate 7,942 downwards.
AGAAGTACCGCCCCAAACCAGCATTCATCGGCAAAAATTGTTAATACGCTGAATCGCTCTCTGAGTTCCGGAAATGATTCCAGCATGTTTGTAACCTTCTTTCTGGGCATTATAAACCTGAAGTCAGGGGAAATGATATATACCAATGCAGGGCATAATCCACCGTTAATTTTGCATAAAGGTGAAGCACCGCGCTATTTTGAAACTACCGACCAGATTCCAATCGGACTTTTTGATGACTTTCAATATAAAGAAAGTGCCATCTCTCTTAAACCCTCGGATGTGTTGTTTCTTTATACAGATGGGATTACAGAAGCTGAAAACAAGGACAAAAAATTATACTCTGACCCCAGGCTTTTATCACAACTCTCAATGCCGGGTAAACGGCTGCCAAAAACTTTGATTGACCATATATACCATGACATTGCAAAACATGTTGACGGTAACGAACAGTCTGATGATATAACTATGCTCAGCTTAATCTTTTTCGGAGGCAGCAGTAAGGAGTTATAATCCTGATTTCTCCATTATTATAACCACGGAAAGGTCATCCTCCGCCAGGTTATGATCGACAACAACAGTATATTTCTTTATTACCAACTCATCAAACACCATAACTTCCCGGACAATTTCCCGGGTTAAAACCTGCTTCTCTCCGGCATCAACCATTTGTTTTATTTCACAAAACTCACAATATGTCGCATTGCCGCATCCATGCCCCTCAACAGAGTACTTACATTTAATGATGTCGCCATACCTTTCAACCTCAGCATCCTGAAGTTCATCGTTTGCTCTTTTATTAGTTGCGACAATGGTTCCGTTTCTGTCTAGTATAAGAACATATCCAGGAAATGCATCAATAACCGAAACTAACGACTGATTATGTAATTGATTTAAGTTTTTCATTTTGAATATTTTGAAAGCGTCTCATACAAAATTTCCCGGTCAAAAGGCTTATACAGAATGCCGTTGAAAAGTCCTTCAGGAATCTCTTTTTTCTCTGCCATCACATCGGCAGTCAATCCAAAAACAGGAATTGAATTATTTAGGATTTCTGATGATGTGTTTCTGATAATAGAAGTAGCTTCAACACCACCCATGACGGGCATCTGGAAATCCATCAGAACCAAATCGTAATCCTTCTTTTTCAGGATTTTTGTAGCTTCAAGACCATTCTGCACAACATCTGCACTGAGCCCCCATTCTTTCAGTGTTTTCAGCAGCACAAACTGGTTCATTTTATTATCCTCAACGACCAGAATATTCAACGACAATTGTTTTTTCTTCTTCCCGGATTCGATGGCTTGTTTAACTTCGGTAATATAAACAGGTAAATCAACGATAAAACGTGAGCCATATCCAATCCTGCTTTCCAGTGATATCTTTCCTGAGAGCATCTCCACCAATGCCTTTGTAATTGACAGACCAAGCCCTGTACCGCCATAAGTTCGCTCCACAGATGAATCCGATTGCTCAAAACTCCGGAAGATAAGATGTTGCTTTTCCTCAGGAATACCGATACCACTGTCAGAAACCACAAAACGAAGCTGCACCTCATTATTATTCTGAGACAGGATTTCAACGGAAAGTTTTACATATCCCTCTTTAGTAAACTTCACCGCATTATTCAAAAGATTATTCAGAATCTGAGTAATACGTAATGGGTCGCTGTTTACATCTTGCGGTACATTATCTTCTATTCTAAAGATGAATTGCAATCCTTTCTTCGTTGCATTTGATTCAAACCCCTTTTGAATTTGTTGAAGATTCTTAATCAGGTTAAAATCTGTAGTAACAACTTTTGCCTTACCTGCCTCCAGTTTATTGTAATCCAGAATATTATTCACAATGTTAAGCAGATGCCCGGCCGAGAAATCTATTCCTTCAATGATTTCAACAGCCTCAGCGGAATGCTCCTTTTCAAGTAGCAGCTTACACAATCCTATAATTCCGTTTAACGGAGTCCGGATTTCGTGACTCATATTGGAGAGAAAGATACTTTTAGCCTCGTTTGCCTGTTCTGCCTCCCTTGTGGCTTTCAAAAGTTCATCATGCGAACGATTTAGCTCGGAGGTGCGTTCCCTGATTCGCAGCTCCAGATTGTCATTCAGTTTTCGTAGTTCATTATTTACCTGAAACAGTTCCCGTGATTTATCTTCAATAATCCGTTCTGCTTCCTTTCTCGCCAATCGCTCGCGTTCAAGAATTCTTTTTAGCGCATTTAACTCATCAATCAATTGATTACCGTTTTTTTCCACTGAATCCATTACGATTGTTTTATCAGATTAAAGTCCACTTTTGATCCATCCTCCTTCAACATAACCATTTCGACTTTCACGTCTTCATTGAAATAGACTATTGCAGCCTCCAGCATTCCTTTTGCAAAGTAGGCCAGCTTTCTGGGCGATTCATAAGAGAGCACCATTTTTTCTCCATTATCCGATAACACAACTGTTGGAGTTAATGCTCCGGGATATAACTTTTGAACCTCCACATGAATAATTTCATGCAGAATACCCAAAAATCCAAACAAGTGTTGGTTTTCATCAAAGAAGAGGGGAAATGATTTAACGAACCGGGGAAAGAGAAAATGGCCAAATGCTACCAACAAATCAGGAACAGGTATATTTTTTTCTTTGCTGATGTATACCACCATTTCAACAAGTTCTTCAACCTGATAGGTACTAATGGAAGTATATACTCCTGAAGAGGAGGTCTCCTCAACCATTTTATCTACAAAAGCGTACCCAAACTTTTCCTCTGCAAGCTCAAGGAATTCACTAAAGATAAATCCTTTCATTATTTAGGTTTTTATAAAAATACAAAAAACCTGTAAATGAAAGACAAATCAGACGTTAAAGCGAATATTGAGCATATCGCCATCCTGTACAATGTAGTTTTTACCTTCGACAGAAAGTTTACCCTTTTCTTTGCAGGCGTGTTCTGATTTAAGCTCAAGAAAATCAGTATATTTAATTACTTCTGCGCGAATAAATCCACGCTCCAGATCACTATGAATCACTCCTGCGGCCTGAGGTGCAGTCATCCCTTTTTTGATTGTCCATGCGCGCACTTCCTTGGGGCCTGCCGTGAAAAACGACTGCAATTTAAGCATGTCATATGCGGCACGAATCATTTTATCAACTCCCGGTTCCTTTAGCCCTGCATCAGACAAAAACTCTTTTCGGTCTTCTTCACTCTCAAGTTCGGCAATATCAGATTCCAGGGCGCCGGCAATATCAATAACTGAGGCTCCTGAATCCTTAAGATATTCCCTCACTTTCAAAGAATACTCGTTTCCGTTGGTTGCGCTATCTTCATCCACATTACAAACATAAAGTACCGGCTTTTCTGTCAGCAACATTAATTCACTGACCGCTTCAATCTCGTCCTCTGAGCGCTCCATATCACGGATATTGGTAAAATTCTCCAGTTGATCAACATACCTGTTAAGAATTTCAAGTGTTCTCCTGGCATTTTTATCACCTATCTTGACCAGCTTTTCCATTCGCTGAATTTTCCGCTGAACGAGGTCAAGGTCGCGTACCTGGAGTTCAAAGTCCACAATTTCGATATCTCTGACCGGATCGATACTTCCTTCCACATGGGCAAGGTTTTCATCATCGAAACAGCGTAAAACATGAATAAGGGCATCAGTTTGTTGCACATCGGCAAGAAATTTATTCCCCACACCTTCACCTTTCGAGGCTCCTTTAGCCAAACCCGGAAGGTCAACAATATCAACCGTAGCAAAAACCACTTTTGCACTTTTCACAATATCATCAATTGCCATAAGGCGAGGATCCGGAACCTCAATCATCCCAACATTCGACTTGGTAGCACTGAAGGCATAACTTGTTGCTTCTGCCTTATTATTTGAAATACAGTTAAAAATTGTTGTTTTGCCTGTATTTGTAAGGCCTATAATACCGCAATTCAATCCCATGAGTTATTTTTTTTGCAAATGTAAATAAATGATTATGATGAAAGCGAGATTCCTGAAAATTCAGTGTACCAGGTCAGAATTTTTTCTGTAGCCTTAACAGGGTCAGTGGATTCCAACGGTAAATGGAAAACATTCTCTCTCTCATGATATGAGGTTATTGCATAGTTGTATGCCTTGTCATAGTATGAAAGCGAGATATCTGCCACCACATGGTAATTTTTTTCTTCCAGTGCCTGGAGGCAGGTATTCAGATTATCACCACCTAGTTTCTTTTTTATGCGCATAAGGGCATCCTGAAGATAGTTATCATCAATACCGGCATAGTCTTCCACCAGATGCGCTATTCGTGATTCCCTGGGAACCTCAACAACGAGAAGGGGCGCATTTCGTTTGTTCTCGTAAAAAGTATCCGGCAATACAACCTTTCCGATTGTTCTGCTTTCATCCTCAAGCCAGACGGGCAATGAGTGATCCAACTTATCCCATTGGTAAAAGAGATCATTTTCAAACTGCTCGGAAGTTGGTTGTTCAGGTTCATTGATATGACCAAAAGCAGAACCTTTATGATGAGCCAGCGCCTCCAGATCAATAACCTGTACTCCGTTATTCTGCATCTCCTTAAGCATCCCTGTCTTATTGCTTCCTGTCATTCCGCCCAACACCAATAGGTTTGTTGCACCATCAAGTTCAGAACGGATAAACTTACGATAAGCCTTATAACCACCTGTAAGCACGTAACAGTGGTGCCCTGCCTGAGAAAGCAGCCACGCCATACTCTCACTTCGTTTTCCGCCACGCCAGCAATGAAGCAGCAATTCATTGCTATGCAGTGAGGATGCCTGCCTTACAAAATGCGACATTTTTTTACCCGCATAATCAAGCCCTGTCAGAAAAGCCTTTTCAGGGCCGGAGTGCTTATACTCTGTCCCAACCACTTTTCGTTCTTCATCATTAAAAAGCGGGAAAGATATTGCGCCCGGGATATGACCCTGTTCATATTCTCCCGGAGAGCGTATGTCGAGCAGTGGTATTCCGCTACCCTGTCTTTCAAGAAACTCCTTTACCGATATATATTCTACCATCGGCACAAAGATAAAAAAAGAAACAGGTGCTAGATTATTTCCAGGGTTTCACTTTTAACCCAACCAACATTTCCGTTTGCAAGCCTGATACGGACCCACTCGCCCTCACGATTATCAATTTTCACCTTCAATCCTTCATGAATAACAAAAATATCAATGCTATCACTAAAAGGAGAACTCTTTGCTGTAACTGAAGGAACAAAAACAATCGCGTGGTCATGTGCTGTAATCCTTTTATGCGACTGGGCAGAAATGAATATGGTAAACAAAAAGAAAAACAGTGCGATCAGACTGCTGTAAAAGCCTGCTTTCTTAAGGAAAACTGAAGTTGAAAACCGATAAACAATAAATAACACCAATGCCAAAGCCAAAAGGATGAGGTTAAGAAATGCCCATTGATCTGCCGACATACTGATTATCAGCGAATCCCACCACTTTTCATAAAATAGCTTAGGTAGTGTTTCGATTTTATCAACGGTATGTGAGTTGGCAAGCGTAAGGTTAGCTTCAAGATCATCATCAGCAGGCAAAAGGAGTCTGGCTTTTTCATAATAGAGAATTGCCCTGGCATAATCGCGCTGCTTATATGCTGTGTTTCCCATATTGAAGTAAAGCTCACCGGAGACAAAGCCACTATTCAGTACGGCATCAAACTTCCGCTCTGCCAGCGGGTAGTTCTGCTCTGAATAGGCGTTTACACCTTCCTGAAAAAGTATTTCAGGTTCCTGAGCATTTACAGAAAAGAGGCTCAAAAGCAAAATAACGACTGCTATAATATTGATCTTTTTCATCGTTCCTGTTGTTTGAGGCTTTTTTCAAGCATGGTAATTAAATCCACTGATTCATTATAAAGGTTCTGCATTCCTGAAGAGAGATCTCCGGGTGCAAAACGCGCATAGTCACAATGCGAAACTATTTCAAAGAATTTCTCAGAGAGAACGGTATCCAGGCCTCGTTCGTCAAGCCGGAGTTTTACTTTTTCAGTGTTGAGGTAGGCAGTAGGAATATTCAGTTTATCACTCATATATCCCCATAGTGCACTTGATACCTCCTCATAAAATTGCTCCACTTTACTCTCGTTAAGGAGTTTCTCCGCCAGCTTCAAACGCCGTTTTGCCAGCTTTGTAGCCTTACGGTTTTTCATCCCAACAATATCAGCCTGCTTTTTGCGGCGAATACTTAATATCACAAACACACCGGTATTGACCAGCACAATCACGATTATGAGAAGGTACCACTTACCGGAGGCAAAAAAGGTGGCATTAACAGGTCGGAAAGAGCTACTCTCTTTTTTAATGTATCTTATATCCTCACCGATAATTTCTACATCCTCTTTGGCTAATCCCTGATAAACCAGGCCTTCATCCTGATCGCCTTTGGCAACATCAACCAAATAATCGGAAGATCGCAATGAAACATAGGTCTCTTTTTCAGGATCGAAATAAACAAGCTTTACTGCCGGGATAGAGAATGATCCGGCTGAACGGGGAATGAGAACATATTCAAATGTTATTGTTCCTGTAACTGCATTGGTTGTGGTGCGGATATTTTTCGTCACTTTGGGATCATATACTTCAAAGTCGGGAGGAAATCGCAGATTTTCAAGATCAATAAGAGGAAGATTCCCTGTGCCTGAGATTTTATAACGCAAAGTTATTGCCTCATTTGTGGAAAGAGAGGTTTTATCTATGGATGAAGATATGGTAAACTGGCCTACGGCGCCTGCAAAATCAGCAGGTTTTCCTTCCTCAGGAAGAGGCATAACAGTTATAGAGACCGGTTTTGACTTACTTGCAACCGGCACATTACTCACGCGGGGGTTAAAGAAAGGATCATCGACAAAAGGGTTTCCTGTACGACGACGGGGAGAGTTGTCTCTCACCTGTACTACAACCTCAACTTCTGATGGCTCGAGTGTTATCGTGCCACTTTTCTGAGGAAACAGCACGGTGCGTTTTATCTCACCCATGCTGTAAACCTGATTATTAACAGCTACTCTTTCAAGATTAATCCGGTCAGGGATATCAACCTCCTGCGACCAGAATCCTGAGTAATTGGGAAACTTAACATCTCCGAAACCTGCTACCGGGAGACGGGAATAAATTTTTTCAGAAACCACAAACTGCTCACCGATATAGACTCTCCTTTTGCTTGCTTCAGTTCTCACAAACACATCTTCACCTGTGACAGATCCGGTGGGGCTTTGTTGCGAAACCTGAGATCTGGAATTTGTATTGGAAGATGGTTGACCTGCATTGGGAGATGTTTTACCTGCAACAACCTGAATGTTAAGTTTATTGGATTGCTTTTTCTCTTTCTTATTAATAATTACCGTCGCCGGTTCTATGGTAAAAGTGCCGGTGCTACTAGCCTGAAGCCAGTAAGAGTATGTAGTCTGAGTATATGATGTAGATTTTCCGTTACGAAATTCAAAATTGCTGCTTCTACTCTGATTCGGGCCACTCAGCACATTGAACGGCGCCAATGCAGGCGGGTTAAAACCGGTGTAGTCTCCTACAATAGTATAAACGACCTGAAACTGCTCTCCGCTTCTAACCACCTTTGGGGCTTTTGCAGAAAAAGTAGTCTCCTGAGCTGTTACCACAAAGAGATTAAATACCAGGATCAGCACAAGTACTATTCTGCTAAAGATATATTTGTCTCTGCCTCTCATCTTACCAGTCTTTTTCAATTTTCACTCTTGATGCTTTCACCTTTTGCCGGTTCAGTTTCTCCATAGTCTCTTTTTCACCCTGCTGCAGCGCCTCCAGCATTCGCTTAGCATCCTCTTTCGATATTTTCTGTTCCTGATTCTGCTGTTCACTATTCTGCTGTTCCTTATTCTCCTGTTCCTTATTCTCCTGTTCGCTATTCTCCTGTTCGCTATTCTCCTGTTCGCTATTCTCCTTTTCGC
>PKSY01000174.1 GCA_002869405.1 Marinilabiliales bacterium | reverse complement strand
TTTGAATATGAAAATGAATCTCCATGGCCTCTGAATGCAGCAGGTCTCGGCTCGTCAATCACACTTTGTGACCCACTGACCGATAACGCTGACCCGGCTAACTGGTCTGCTTCAAATGAATTTCTGGCAGTATCTTATTTTGGAGATACTATCTGGGCCACACCTTACGGAGGCTGCGTTTATCCTATCCCGGAACTCGTAATCACAGAAATCATGTATAACCCACCGGAGGCAGGAAGTGATACACTTGAGTTTATTGAAATTTACAACGCATCTGAAGGTATTATTGACCTTGAAGGAATCTATTTCTCTTCCGGCCTTGAGTATACATTCCCTGCATTAACGCTCCAGCCGGCTGAATACTTGCTTGTTTCTGCAAATGCCCAGGCTATGCTCAATACTTTCGGAGTCACTTCTTACGAGTGGACGAATGGCGGACTGAGTAACGGAGGAGAACTTATCGAAATCCGTGACATTCACGACCAGGTAATCGACTATGTTGAGTATGATGATGTGATGCCATGGGATACCCTGGCTGATGGATTTGGCCCTTCATTAACATTCTGTAATCCTACACTGGATAACGCACTTGCTGAAAACTGGATGGCCTCGGCTGCAATGGCTGCTATCAATGCAAATAATGATACAATCTATGCTACGCCGGGTGCCGGTTGTGCAAACCTTGATCCAATAGCCAACTTTGAAGCTGATCAAACAGTTATTGATATGGGTGATGCTGTGAACTTCACAGACCTCTCTACAGGTGAACCAACCACATGGGCATGGACGTTCGACGGAGCTACTCCTGCTTCAAGTGGTGATCAAAACCCCGCGGGTGTTGTTTATCCTGATCCGGGTCAGTATGACGTAGTTCTCACTGTAACAAACGAATACGGTGAAAGTACTGAAACAAAAGCTATGTACATTACGGTTAATGACACTGCTGCAGCACCGGTTGCTGATTTCACAGCTTCACAAACTACCATTTCTGTTGGTTCAAGTATCGACTTCATGGATATGTCACTCAATAACCCCACAAGCTGGGAGTGGACATTCGATGGAGCTACGCCGGGTTCTTCCAATTCCGAGAATCCTACAGGTATCCAATATACAAACGTTGGTACATTTACTGTGACTCTTGTTGCCACCAACGAAATTGGCTCTGATACTGAAACAAAAACTGACTACATCACAGTTCGCGATACAACAGCATTTGATCTCGTAATCACTGAGATTATGTATAACCCGCCGGAATCAGGAAATGATTCTCTCGAATTTGTTGAAATTTATAACAATGATGCTGTGGAAGTTGACCTCGAAGGTTATTACTTCTCTCAGGGATTTGAATATGAATTCCTTGAAGGTACAATCGCCGCAGGTGAATATATTCTCGTTGCTATCAATGCTGATGCTATGATGAATACATTTGGTGTTGAAGCTATGCAGTGGACTTCAGGTGCACTAAGTAACAGCGGTGAAATCATTGAACTTCGTAACAGCGCAGATAAAGTGGTTGACATTGTTGAATTTACTGACAGTGAACCATGGCCTGTTCGTGCAGATGGCGACGGCCCTTCTATGACGCTTTGTAATCCTGAAGATGATAATAATGTTGCCGAAAACTGGTGGGCATCACTGGAGTTTGCAGCTGTAAATGCTGAAAACGATACCATCTGGGCTACCCCGGGAACAGGATGTTCAGTATATCCTTCTGCTCCTACAGCAAACTTCGAAGCTAATGTTACCTCAGGATCTCCGGGTCTGGCAGTAGAATTCACGGACCTCTCTTCTGACGAGCCTACAGAGTGGGCATGGACTTTCGAAGGTGGTTATCCTGAAACTTCTGCTCAACAAAATCCGGGTGTTATTTACCTGAATGCCGGTGACTTTGATGTGACACTTACTGCTACCAACGAATATGGCTCAGACACAAAAACTGAGACTGATTACATCCATATCTCTGTTGGAATGAGTGACGATCTTTCATTTGCAATGGCTGTTTATCCTAACCCTTCAAATACAGGTATCTTTAACATTGCTTCCAATAATGAAACAATGAAAGAGATAAGGATTTACAATATTGCCGGAAGCTTGGTATATGAAAACGCTGTTTCTGCAGCAACTACAAAGCTCGACCTTTCAGCTCAGAATAAAGGTGTATATTTCTTGCGCCTGACTGATGTGGAAAGTGGCAATACTATCATCAAAAAACTTATTGTGAAGTAAGAATTTCTGATATAAATATTTAATAAACCAGACCCGACAGGTTTTTGAAACCTGTCGGGTCTTTTTTAAAACCTGTCGGGTCTCTTTTTATTGTAAACCTTCCTTTTTGTGTTGAAAACCCGATTGGTCTTTTTTCCCTTTTTCCCGTTTTTTTTCAGATATTTGTAAATGTCCTAAACGCACATCTATGAAAAGACTTCTACTCCTGACCGCATTCGTCATATTTAGCATCATGGCATATAGTCAGAATGCATGGATTAACGAAATTCATTATGACAACCCATCTACAGATGTAGATGAAATTATTGAAGTAGTTATAGAAAACGCCTCCTCATATACTTTGAGCGATTTCAGCATTTCCCTGTATAACGGAACCGATGGAGAAACCTATTCTACCATTACACTTGACCAATACATTTTTGGTGAAATCATCGATGGTTTTTCAATCTATTACTATAACTACACCTCTAATGGATTCAGTATTCAGAATGGCGATCCTGATGGTTTGGCGCTTGCATATCAGGGAACACTCATCGATGGTCAGTTTCTCAGCTATGAAGGTGTATTTACGGCAACAAACGGACCCGCTGCGGGGGAAACTTCTTCCGACATCGGTGTCGCTGAACCCGGAAACGCAGGAGAATCTCTTCAACTAACCGGAAACGGAATCATTTACGGAAACTTTACATGGGCTGACCCTGCAGGTGCTACTCCAGGAATGGCAAATAATGCCCAAACATTCGGTACTATTGCCCCCGATCCGGAACCCGACAACCATGTTACAGGTTTCAATGTCTCAGAAATTACCTGGTACTCATTATCACTCCAGTGGAATGACGCTGCCGGAACAAACCTGCCGTCAGGCTATCTGGTGAAATTCTCAACTACTTCTGCCTCCGATATCATCGCACCTATGGATGGTACAGCCGAAGCTGACAATGACTCCGTACAAAATATTGCCCATGGAACAGAAACAACCACTTTCTATACATTAGAATCATCAAAATATCACTACTTCAAAATTTGGCCTTACAGCAACAGCGGTGTGGATATCGACTATAAACTTGATGGTGCTGTTCCTGAAGCTGAAGGTTCTACACTGGAAGAACCGGAATTCATCAACCATGAAACCTTTGAATCCGGAGATTTTGGCTCATGGACAACCTGGTCTGC
>PKSY01000197.1 GCA_002869405.1 Marinilabiliales bacterium | reverse complement strand
TGCAGGGTGTTCCAATAGATGATATTTTTGAACACTCAGATGAAATAATTGCATCTGAGAATCTGTATGGTAAGTTGGATCGCTTTGAGATGTTTGGGATTATAGCAGAGTGGTTAAAAGCAGAAAAGATAATTCCCGATGTAAAAAGCGCAGATTTTGAATTTGCTGGTGCAGATGGCAATAAAGCCTTTCGAACAATTCAGTCTGTGCCTTTTATGGATGTTTTTAGCCTGATTAATATGACCGTTATTCCAAACACCGGAAACTTTGCCCTCTTTAATCCCCGGGAAGATTTCTACTGGTACGATTGGGACAGTAAAACCGGAACGTTATATTTTCAGTTTAATGCAGTTAATAACCAGGAGGGAAAGCCTACTATTGAAGATTTTACCGCTGATTTGCGCAAAATCCTGAAGAGAAAACCGGTGAAAAAATTTATTATTGATTTGCGAAATAACGCCGGGGGTGATGATTCCAACCTCCCGCCACTTTTGGAGGTGATTCGCAACAATGAGAAAATCAATCAGTTCGGAAGGTTATTTGTAATAACAGGACCTCATACTTTCTCTTCAGGATTATTGTTTGCCTGGCAGTTAAGGATGCAGACAGAGGCTCTTTTTGTCGGAGAACCTGCCGCACAGGGGCCGGTTTTTAATGCCAATGCGGAATATGTGTTTCTTCCAAACTCACAGATTGGATTTACCATCTCCAAAACATCAACGGCTCGTAATCAGCCCCACTGGGTATTCACACCGCCAAAGGTGCTGGAGGTTGATATCCCTGTAGATTATAGTGTCAGCGATTTCCTGCAGGATAATGACCCCGCCCTGAGCGAAATAGCATCTTTTAACAGCTCTAATTCCTGTGATTTACCGCGACAAATTCCTGAAGGTCGTTATATACTTAGCAATATGCATGTGATGGAGCTAAAACGAATTCATCATAACCTCTTCATGGATATCACGGATTTTATGAATACAGGACTTTTTCATGTGCGAAAAAGAATCTGTTATGACGAGGAGAATGGCATTTTTCATGATCAGAATAAGCTATTTACCATTGCTCCGGTAAATCCCAATGACAAAGTATTAAAGGTTTCGTATAATGGAGAAGATGTTGATGCCGAAAGAATGTCTGAAGATCAGATGATTGCTTTTGAGGCTATGACTCTGCGTAAATATTCGGAAGCTGTGAAATTGTTTTCAGCTAATGCAGAAGAGTTTAAGATGAGGTTCATGAAGTTTGAATATTACCTCACAATGGCAGGGTATGAGATGTTATCTGCCGGAGATATTCAGAATAGTTTACAGATTTTTGAACTTCTTACCGAAATTTATCCGCAATCATGGAATGCTTATGACAGCTATGGGGAGGCGCTGGTGCAGGCCGGAAAAACTGATGAGGCAATAGCAAATTTTAAAAGATCGCTGGAACTCAATCCTGAAAATGAGAATGGAAAGAAATGGTTAATCAAAATCAGTGATATATAAGAAAGCCGGTTGAAAATCCGGCATTGCTCTCTGAAGCAGTAATCCGGAAAGTTTTCGGGACTCTGTGCTCCTTTGTGAATAACTCCAAAACCAATAGAGGATTAGAACAGATTGATTAAAGATTTAAATGCGATTTAATCAAGGAAAATAAAAATAAACTCTGTGTAATTTTTTATGATATTTCCTTAGTAAATACGCACGGCCGTGCGTATCTACATTATATGCCCCCCCCCTTTATCCGGAAGATCATTGTTCCATTCGAAGCTTCAGCGAAGAAGAGCTCTCCTGCGCTAAAGCTTCGGAGAGCGATGGTGGAGCTGGCGGGAGTCGAACCCGCGTCCAAACAAGTGACAAAAGTGCTTTCTACATGCTTAGACTATTATTGGTTGTCGGGAGAAACCCGGAAACAGTCACCCAAGTTTCACCGTATCCTCTAATCTTACTGTTACAACGAGGAGGTGCAACAGGCAGCCTGAAGTTGCGAGCACCCCAGAACCGAACCGGAATCAGGCAGATCCATCCGCGGAGTGTCTCGTCACCAGCCCTGGGCCGGCGATGAAGCGCTATCTACTAAACTTCGATTACGCAGCGAGAGCAAAATTATTTTCGCCAATTATAGTTTCACAGAACGTTTTTACGGGACAATCTGCATTCCCCGGCATGCTTACAAATCCATCATCCTTGCTGTCAAAACCAGTCAGCCCCAGAAAGATGTTATTTGATTGATGATCAAATAATAAGACTTTGCAAAATGTTGAGTAACAAACCGGCAACAAAAGTACCTGTTTTGTTCATTTTCCAGAGCCTTATTCGCTGCAAAGATATATAAATTTTGGGATTGGCATAGCATCATGTTTACTGCCAGCTTCCCGGAGAACCTCTCTACAGTGTCAACGGCAACATGGTTGAAGATAAAAGCAAAGGCGTATTGGGAAGTTCGCTCAATATGTTTTCCTGAAATCTTTCACTATTGAACTAAACCCAGTAAATCTATGATTTAAAAATATTGTCTTTCCGGGTTGTGTTTCAGTTATGATTGAAGAATTTTGGTATTTTGTTAAAATATTCAGTTATGTTTGAAGGAATGATTATATAGAGAGGATTACCATACCTGATAAATTTGAATTCTGAAATTCAAGTTGCATATGAGTATTTAACAAGCATTTATAATACCATATTGCTTAAAGATGTTGTTGCCCGGTTTAAAGTTAGAAATGTTAAGTTTTTAGAAAATTTGATTGCTTTTCTAGCGGAAAATATGGGGAGTATAGTTTCTTCAAAGAAGATCAGTGATTATTTAAAATCTCAAAAAATAAATATTTCAACCCAGGTTGTTATTGACTATCTTGGATATCTTGAAACATCATTTTTGATTTTTAAAGTAAAACGAACAGGGATCGAGGGTAAAAAAGTATTTGAAATAGGTGAAAAGTACTTTTTTGAAGATATTGGCATTCGAAATGCAATTGTTGGTTATGAAACAAGTGATATTCATAAAGTTTTGGAAAATGTAGTTTATCTGCACTTGCGAATGGCAGGATATTCGGTTACTGTGGGGCAAGAGGGGAATAAAGAAATTGATTTCATAGCACAAAGATTTGGAGAAAAAATTTATGTTCAAGTTGCCTACATGTTGACAAATGAGGGAACAATAAAACGAGAATATGGGAATTTACTCGATATTGCAGATAATTTTCCTAAATATGTTGTTACAATGGATGAATTAACTGAGATATCAACGCATAAGGGAATTATCGAATGCATGTTAAAGACTTTTGTTTAAAAATAAGGATATTCAATATACGATAAAAAAAAAGACCGGATATGCCGGCCTTAAATATTTTAAAAGAGAGTATTTACAGTAATCTCAGTTTTTCCCACTCCTTCTTCCTCGGGTTAACACACATCACAGGTATCTGTGGTA
>PKSY01000009.1 GCA_002869405.1 Marinilabiliales bacterium | reverse complement strand
TGATAATTGCCAGAATATCCTCTGACTTCTCAATTGCCGTAATTCTGTAACTCCTTTTATCCTTTTTAACATCATACGAGATATATCGTATCTCATTTCCGATGCAATATAATGTGTTGTTGGGGAAATATTTTACGGACTCATCTTTCATGTGCTTTCTGCCGAATTCTCTTGCAACTTGATGAAGGAGATTCATGTCAGGCCGGCTATAACTTTGAAATGCTTCAGAATCTGAGAAGGAGATTTCTGTTTTATGATGGAATGTTCCGTGGCAAAACCCGGCCCAAAGCCCGAACGGCGTGGCTCTGAAACACATCCTTAGATAGTACTTGTATAAGGATTGTTTTATTCTCTCTTCTTTACCATTTAGGTTTTTGCCTTCAGATAACTTTTCCGCCTGAAAAAACAGGGAAGAAGATGAAAGCAAAAGAGCTATTCTGAAGTGTGGGTTTGATTTAAAGAGGTCAGTTATGCGGTCGTAACGGCATAGTGTAGCAGAGAAGGGTGCAGCAGGTGCTCGTAATATAAATTCGTCGTATATGCCAAACTGGTTTTCCATAGGCAGCAGGTTTCATTTGGTATTATAACTTTATAATACTGCGATTCGGCTGCCTGATTTAATTTGCTGACTTTTAGTTGCTTTCAGTGCGATTCGCTGCAAATACAAAGCGTATATCTTCATAGCTGATATCGTCGGTCAACGCACTTTTTGCTTCCGACAATGTCGCTTGAGGTTTGTGTTTCAAAAATTTCGTAATCAAGGCCACTTTATCATCTTCAACTAAATCTTTCAACTTGACTTCTCCCGAGCCAATGTGCTGCGCCAGATGGCTGCATATTGTGGATGGTGAAAGTTCACGTGCCAGTGCTATCTCCTCAATACCAAGTCCTTTCTTGAATAAATCAAGTGATTGCATTGCGCTGTTTCCTTTTTCAGGTTTTGTTTTTTTCTTTTTTAATGGAGTCTCTCCGGGAGAAATGCCGCTCTTTTGGCAAAAGTTTTCAACATGGTCTATGATTTCGACACCGAACTTCTCTACTCTGGTTTTTCCAAGTCCGGGCAGTGAAAGAAGGTGATGTTTTTCAACCGGCAACTCATTTGTAATAATCACGAGCAATTTATTGGATGCTACAAAATAGAGAGGAACATCCAGCTCTTTGGCTTTTTGTGATCTCCACTTTACGAGAGTTCTGTATAGCTCAGGGTTCTCGGTTTTTAAATCCTTCTCCTGTTTCTTTTTAACATTTTGCTTATCAAATAAACTCTTTGCCCTTGCATCGAGCATTTTTTGTATTGAGAATCCGCTTTTTAGTGAATCAAGCTCAGCTTTTTTGCAGATTATTATGCTGCTTATTTCGGCAACCCGATTTCGCATCTGGGTTTTTACTGTGGTGTTATCTGTTGCCCAGGTAGCTTCCTCAAAAGGTTTTTCGATCTCCTTCTCTAGTAATTCTGTAAAGTATCCTGCGCTTTTTTTAAGTCGTTCAAGTATCAGGGGATCTTGTTCTGCATCAGTCTCTCCCTGAATCCGTGATTTCAACTCGGCGGAGAACTTCAGCCCCACGGAAACAATCTGTTTAATTGCACTGTTTTCGATTTTTTCAATGGCTTCATAAAGGTCACCGGATATTTGCGCCGGTGCATTTCTGATGAATCTTTTGGTGTAGAAGAATGCTTTTTCCAGTGGATTAAAATCAAACAGTTCGATAAGAATATCCAGCTGATAGGCGCGTTTTGATGCTTCAAGCATTGCACGGGTAGGAGGGTTGAGCTCTATGTTTTTGGTGAATTCCGCAACCGGGCGATCGCAAATAATTGCATGCTTATCAATACGTGAACTCAGCACTATGCCTTCGAGTGTGCTGCAACGGCTAAGTGCCACATAGGTCTGTCCGTGTGCAAAAGCCATCTCGGCATCAATAATTACCTTGTCGAAAGTTAGTCCCTGACTTTTATGAATTGTAATGGCCCATGCAAGGCGTAAGGGAAATTGTGAAAATGTTCCGATAACCTGTTCAGTCATCTCGGCACTTCTTTCATCAATATCATAGCGTTTATTCTCCCATTCCAGACGCTCACAGGAAATTTCACTGGCGTCGCCTTCACAATTAACATACACAATATCATCTTCTATGCGGCTGATAATCCCGATCTTTCCGTTATAAAATTGTTTATCGGGTGAAGGGTCGTTTTTAACAAACATAACCTGGGCGCCTTCTTTCAATATCAGATTCTCTTCTGTTGGAAAATTCTGTTCAGGGAATTTGCCTGTAATTTTTGCTGTAAATGTGTACTCTGCCTTCCTGATTTTCTCCAGCCTGCGCATGTTTATGCTATTGGCGCTGGCATTATGAGTTGTTAATGTGATATAGCCTTCATTTTCGCCTTCTGAAAATGACGAATCAAATCTTTCATTAATCTGGTTAAGCGTATTTGTAGTTATTGTATTATTGCGAATCTCTTCCAGAATTGACAGAAAGTAGTGATCTGTTTGCCTGAAAACCTGTGTTAACGCAATGGAAATTGCCTCTGACCTATGAAAACTTTGTGCACTGAAAAAATACGGAGTATCATAATATTGTTGTAGCATGCTCCACTCTTCTGGTCTTGCCACCGGAGCCAATTGCTGTAAGTCTCCGATCATCAGCATCTGTACACCACCAAATGGCTTTTTATTTCGCCTGTATTTCTGTAATACCTGATCAATACCATCCAAAAGGTCTGCGCGCACCATACTGATTTCATCAATAATAACCAGGTCGAGAGCCCGGATCATATCAATCTTCTTTTTGGTGACTTTGTGGGCCTTTTCTTTGTCATGAAAGTTTTGTCCGGGAATGATCGGTCCGAAAGGCATCTGAAAAAAGGAGTGAATAGTAACACCTCCGGCATTAATAGCCGCAACTCCTGTTGGGGCAACTACGACAGCCCTTTTGTTTACTTCATTTACCACTTTCTTAAGAAAAGTTGTCTTTCCTGTTCCCGCTTTTCCTGTCAGAAAGAGGCTTTTGTCGGTAAACCGAACGAAGTTATAAGCCAGATTTAATTCGTTGTTTGAAGTCATACATTCACATTTTCCGGTAAAAGTACCAAATGTTAACCGGATTCTTTTCCACCATTCACTATTGCTTTATGCAAAAAATGATAAAACGTTACCCATTGAAAGGGAACTTTTTTTAAAAAAATTATTTTTTGAACAAAAAAGCCTTCAAAATACTTTATTAGTTACGACCAAAAATCTGGCCGACAATTAATAAAATAATCGGGATGATTGATAGAATTATAGAGTTCTCAATCCGAAACAAATTGGTGATTGGTTTATTTACCTTAGCACTTATAGTATTCGGAGTTTATAGCTTTCAGAATTTACCTGTGGATGCTGTTCCTGATATTACCAATAATCAGGTTCAGGTA
>PKSY01000015.1:3496-4292 GCA_002869405.1 Marinilabiliales bacterium | reverse complement strand
ACTGTTTTTAATTGCTCTGTCTGATACAATATACCACTCATAACAAGTGTCTTTGCTAAAACCTAATACAGCACCTCCACTCACCATATTGTTTTTCTTGGTAACGACTACCCTAAAACTATTTTGCATTCCGGAGGTTGCTGCAATGCCTTTTAGTACTTCCGGAGATATATAGGGTTTTCTGAGACGACGGTATTGCTTTCGCAGTAGTTTAAGAAAACATTGCAGTTCTGCTTCATTTTGTACAATATCTGTTATAAATCCGTCTCTGATTACCTTTTTGATGCACCTTCGCCGTGTTCCTGACATATTATAAAGCACCAAATCCGGTGTGGAAATATTCTTAATCAAATTGAGGTATTTTGATGATTGTTCAGCCTCTGATCCCGAAAGCGATAATCCATTCATTTGACGCAACTCTATTATTGGTCGCTTAATAGTTTTCAATTCATTAAGCGAGTTTACCAGATTATGCTGTATGCGATGGATTTCTTCGTTAGGCGCTGATGAATTTCCGGCAAGCGGACCATTTACAGCTATTAAACCGTAGGGGAAAAATGACCGGGATGGCAGGAAAGAACATGGATATGCGGTTAGTACTCCATCAATGTAATCATCACAATCAAAATGCAGAAAGAGCGCAGGTTTTATCTTTCCATAATTCAAAAACAGCTCATAGCAATCCGGATGCTGGAAAGGCGAACCAAAGGGGTGGTTGTTAACAAAGGCCGCCCATTCGTTGTGCTTTGGGTGATGGAACTGTGAGGGAGTCATGGGGTGGGGGGGTGTTGTCAGT
>PKSY01000015.1:0-3431 GCA_002869405.1 Marinilabiliales bacterium | reverse complement strand
GTTGTCAGTTTTTGGTTTTCAGTTGTCAGTTTTTGGTTTTCAGTTGTCAGTTGTTGGTTATCAGTTGTCGGTTGTTGGTTGTTGGATGACCCGAGGTATTTCTCCTGTCGGGTCTGGAGGGATTGTGGTATTGGTTGACGGTTATGTTTTCCACTTTTTTATTACGTATTCCCTAAATTTGTATAGTTTACTTCCAAGTAGATTTAATCTTTGGATTATACGTTCCCATTCCTTTTTTTGATGTAATTCGTATAGGAATTCTGATTGAGATTCTGCTTCCAGAAGAGAAGCATAACTATATGTAAGAAACTTTACAAAATCGGCTTTATATCTTCTTCGACCATAGCCTTCTACAATATTGTCTTTTATTGATTGACTGGATCTTCGTATCTGGTCTCCTGTTTCATATTTGTCAGGATGCGGTAATTTCATGCTAAGATGATAAACATCAATAGCAATGCTAAAAGCTTCCTGATAAATCTCTAAATCTTTATAATTTTTCATAATTCTATTTATTTTAAAATACTATTTCATTTTTCCCAACAACCCAAAACCGACAACCCAAAACCGACAACCCACAACCAACAACCAACAACCAATAACCCACAACCAACAACCCATAACCCACAACCAACAACCTCCAACCACCACCCCTCTCTTCACCCCATTCTTCACCCACTGCCCAACCAACTCCATCATCCATCTTCCAAGGCCGTCGTTCCATCTTTGCGGATGAATGTTAAGCAGAATTTTGTCAGGAAGCCGGTTCTCCTGTAATGCCGCTATCAGTTGATCTGTCGTTTTTATGTTATCATATTGCCAGGGCTGAACCACCCGGTCGCGGATATTGAACTTTCCGCAGTCCCAGCGCCTACCTGTATCCGATAAATAGCAGACATTGTCGTAGCGGATATCACGGGAGAGTTCGTACGCCGCACCTGCTGTACGGTATGAATAGCGGTCCCATAAATCTGTGTTTTTGAATTTTGAGAGTGGCGAACCATGAGCACACACACCATCGGCCCAGGTAATAGTGCGCAGCGTATGGAGAGTATCGCAGAAATCACTGTACGCAGCTTCTGCATCTCCGTAGTGTGCGGAGAGATTCTCATAATGATATCCTGTCTCATGACCCAATGCAGCGATCTCTTTAATTGCATCAGGATTGTTGACGATATCTTTTTTCCGGAAGTAGTAGGTAGTTTGCAGCCGCAGATCATGTTCTATGCGGGCCATAGTGATTGCCTGGTCGATATGCCGGTCCACATCATGGCGCAAGGCGACCGCTTTTTTAGCATCGGTACACAGGAATTCCACCACCGGCAGTAGTGAATACCCTGCGGCGAGCAATTCTTCCAGTAAGAGTTGGTATTTTAGAAGTGAAAAGTCACGCATACGAAAAAGTCCTTTATGCTTAATGCAAAAAAGGACCAAACGTGACCCATGGGAGGGGGGCTAAATAGGATTAATCTCCAAAAGTATAGTTGCCAATTTCAATATCCTTTTTATACAGGAGACCAACCTTTTTTATTAATGCATCGTTATAATAGGTAGTATAATGATTATGCTTTGAGCTATTTCTGGTAGTCAGAACATATTGCATTTTCAATTTTTCGCCAAGGATATAGTTTAACGAATTTTTATAGTCCTCAAAACGACCAATGTAGTCAATATGGTTTTGTGGAAAAAGAGCTGTTTGGCGCCTAAAATGTACATTACATCTATTCAAATCCCTTTTAGAAATATAATCGATAAAAAAATCAAATTCTTTATCCCAGCATTCATTAAAAAGTTTTTTATTCAATACTTTATCGGCATAACATGAAACAATTCGATCATATGGATTCCGTATGATACAGAATTTAAATGACTTGCGATATAATAATGGATGAAATATAATACGACTACCATCTTGGTAAAACTCGCATTCCTGATTCAGGATATTATACAGTGTTCTGGTACCGTTTTTTGCTATCCGAAACCACACATAATCCGGGTTTTTTGAAGCTGTTATATTATATGTTGGAAAGGGGAAGTATTTGGAGCCTTTTATTGTTTTTTTGCTAAGCATAATCTTTTATTTTAAACTCTCCTTTATCTCGTTTAGGATATATTCTGTAACATTAATATTTTCACTAAATATTCGTGAGGATGTATTCGTGAAACTATTTTCTTTTCCTGAGAGAATACTGCAACCCATTTCGACAGCAAGTTGCTGATCACGAACAGATTCTGTAAAATTCCACACGATTCCATATCTTTTTTGAAGTTCATTTGTATATGAACGTCCATCATCATCAATAAAAATTGCTGGAACACCAAGCATTGCAGCTTCAGAAGCCATTGTTGCACTTTCACCAAATAGCAAAGAGGCTCCTGCAATGACATCATGCATTTTATGTGGTTCTATTTTGATCTCGTATTTTTTAAGCTCATTTGGTAGTTCCCCTTCTGACGTGATAAAAACTTTACCGTATTTGGAGAATCTGTGAACTGCATTAATTTTATTTTCAACTGTAATTCCTTTATGACCAATGTCGTGATGTGCGTTCCAGGAAACAAACCGAATCAATGTATACTTTTCATCAGATTCAAGCTTAATGTCCTTTCTGAATTCCGGACTTGCAGAGAAATAGTCTGGATGTAGATACGAAAGTTCCATGAAACTTCTGAACTTTTTGTGTTTCTTGCCAAAATCTTTACTAAATGACTCCGGCGACAATATTTTTGTGGCAAAAGGACGATAAAGAAATTGACCAAAAGTTGCATTGTCGGTATCATCAAGGATAATACTTGGTATACCTAAAAATTTTGCAACATGAGAAATATAAAATGATCCAAAGCCAACCATAAGATTTATCTTATTCTTTTTAGCAAAACGGAATAGTTTGTAATCAATAATGAAAATATTCAGAATCTTACCAATCTTACTATTAGCTCCTTTTCCTCTGTTAAAGTATTTTAGTCCATACGCTTCAAGTAGTTCAAATACAGGATATCGCTCTCTTGCTGTAATATAGATATGATGACCTTCCTTTTGAAGAGCGCGAATTACAAACTTAAAATAATGAACGTGAGCCGGGTGACCTATATCAAAGAGAATGTTCATAAAATATTGTGATGAGTTTTCTTGTTACAGAGGATTATGGTTCAAATTTGAATCTTTTTTTCTTTTATACACCGGCAAGGTCGCGTATTCTTTTCTGTAGTATTTTCATTTGTACAAAAAATGAAATTGATATAGAGAGAAAAACTTTTGATATGACTGTTATTGTCGATAGTTTCAGCACTTCCTTTCTATGTTTATTATATAAAGAATCCAGTAATGACTTGCCCTCTCTTCTAAATTCTTTTTCATTATTAAATTGATGTAACTGTTTGTATGCTAATCTTATACCTGACATTGTCATAGATTTTAATATAATCTTGTT
>PKSY01000304.1 GCA_002869405.1 Marinilabiliales bacterium | reverse complement strand
TTACAAAATCTCAGCACGGGCTACTTTCAATGCAGAGTATTTTTATGTGGTGAATCCTCCTGAATCTGTGGATTTTAAAAACCCGTTGTCTCTAGGTTTCTCCTTTGATACCGGAGGCCATATCTTTCAGATAAACTTCTCCAATGCTCCTGCGATGACCGAGCGTCATGCGCTGACTCAAACAGCAGGTTCGTGGATGGATGGTGACTTTGCGTTAGGTTTTTCGATCTACAGAACATTTTCTTTCTAAGAAGTAACAATTTCACCGCTAAGGCGGGAAGGCACGAAGTTTTTGCCCGTGAAGTTCCTTTTTTTCATTTAATAATAATCACAAATAATATCTGTCATTGGCAGTTATTCGCAATTTAATGATTTATTTATTGGATATTGATGGTTAAATTAAGACGAAACATTTTTTTGTGTGCCCATATGTGGAAAACATTAAACATAATGCCCCTTTTTCTTTATTTTTGAAGGTATGAAAATCCCAATAGTTATTCTCTTTGTATGCCTGATGATTTCCATCAATGCCATTGGGCAGGATATTTTTGAAGATTATCCATCACTGCAAAGTGCGCGGGCAGGATTTGTCGTTTTCGACCTGGACAAAGATACTACCCTATGCAATTTCCGCGGAAAGGAGCTTTTTTCACCGGCTTCTAATACAAAGCTTTTTACTACTGCAATGGCACTGGAAAATATGCCAATGGGTTTTCGCTGGGAAACACCGGTATCACTTTATGGAAAACTCCGCAATAACGGGACTTTCATCGGCATAATGGTGATCAAATCATCAGGCGACCCCGGTTTTACCTCCTTTGCGTCAAAAACAAGAGTGAATCCGGCGAGTGCTGTCATCAAACTATTTGACACTTGTGGTATTCATACTTTTAAAGGTGATATATGGATTGATGAGGCTGTTCATTACGCTGCCCACACCCCGGGAGACTGGCTGTTCGATGATCTCTCAAAGCCCTGGGGCGCCGGTGTATATGCGCTGAATTTTAATGATAATGTTCAGTATTTTATGGATGATCGTGATGCCCGGATGATTTGGGATACTGTTGGTGTGCACGAGTTTACGGCTGTGGCCGATACTGATCCGGGGTGTACTCTTCTAAACTATCTTTTCGACACATTAAATAAATCAGATATCCGGTATATCAGCAAATTGCCTGATGTGGACTTTTCTCTCCCTCTTGCTTCAGATACTGTTTTCTCTCCGCATCTTCCGGAAATCATAAAAGAAATTAATACGGAAAGCAGGAATATGTGGGCAGAGGCATTGTTGCTGGAGTCTGCCACACAAAAGGACAGCACACGCAATCTTGCTCAATCTGCCGACAGCTTATCCTCATTCTGGCGAAAGAGACTCAACAGAAAGAGAATCTATTTTCATGATGGAAGTGGCCTGAGCCCCTACAATGCTGTCTCTCCGGAAACCATTGTTTCGTTGTTATGCTATGTATCGGAATCTGAAAATGCTTCTCAATTTATCAATTCATTACCAGCACCCGGTACCGGAACCCTGGATGATATGGAAATCTCACTTCCTGATGGTTTTTCGATACGAATGAAAAGCGGATCTTTTACCCGTGTGAGGTGCTACTCGGGTTATATCATTGACAGAGAGCAAAATCCGGTATTTGCTTTTTCACTCATGGTGAATGACTTTGAGGGAACCCACAAGGACATGAAAATGACTATTGCCAAATTTCTGGAAACATATTTCACTTCTTCCCGTCTGCTGTAGTTGATGACCTGAACCGGTGTTCAAAATCCGACAGATGTAGTACTCATACACTACATTTACAGGTAGGTATTTACTACTCTCTGTTTTAGGTTTGCTTTATTAACTTACAGCTATTGCCATGCAACAAAGAATTTTATTTTTTCTGACCCTTATATTCCTTACCGGTGCACAATCTATTGCGCAGGATGCCATTTTGAAAGGAAGAGTTATCTCGGCACAATCAAAGGCTCCGCTGGAGTATGCTGTTGTACAGATCAGCGATTCCGGGGATAGTATTTATAGTCAGGTTATTACAGATCAGAAAGGACGTTATGAATGCTCCGGTATTTCTTTTGGTAAATATATTATTGCTGTTCAGTATCTGGGTTTTGAGACCTGGCAAAAGGATGTAGAAGTAACATCCGGGAGAATAAAGCTTGACGACATTCTGTTAATGCCTAAAGAGTATCTTTTGCAGGAAGCAACAGTCTCCGGGGAAGCCAGCCCCATTGAGTACCGGGTGGATAAGCAGGTTATAAATGTGTCGAAACAGCTGGATAGTCAGGGAGGAACAGCCGCGGATGCCCTGAAACATTCACCATCCGTGCAGGTTGATGCTGAAGGGAATGTGGCGCTCAGGGGTAGCAACGATTATATTCTTCTCGTCGATGGCAGACCCTCAATTATGGATAAAGCTACTGTGTTGAATACCATGCAGGCTGAATCTATCGAAAAGATAGAGGTAATTACTAACCCTTCTGCACGATTCTCAGCAGAAGGAAATACCGGTATTATAAACATCATTACATTACCGAAAAGGAAAGCTTCAACAAGCGGTTTAATAAGTGCGATGATTGCCAATGGAGATAAATATTCAGCATCAGCGAAATTTCAATCCGGAAACTCAAAAACTACCTGGTTTGGCGGTGCCTCCGTTTCAAGCAAATTAAAAATAAATAATGATGAGATTCTGCGCACTAATATTCAACTACCGGAATTCTCAGAGAATTTCTCCTCTGTCCGCGATGTGTTGAGAGAAGACATGAACCTCTCTACCGGTATGGAATCAAGAATCAGCGAAAAGCATAATTTGCGACTTGATATCTCTGCCGGAAAATGGAACTATGGCAGAGAAATCGCTTCAACCTTTACCGGTTCACTTTTGCAGGATATTATCACAGCCTCAGAGGATTTCGACAATGAAAATACGTTTATTAAACCCGGTATAAATTATTATTGGAAAATATCTGATGAGAAGGAAATTACCATCGATGGTCAATGGAGCATTATACGGAATGACATAACAAATATCTATCTTGAACAGGAACAATCAGCCGGGAAGCGCAGATTGAATTTTGCAGAAAAAAGCAAGCCTGTACTTCGAATGGATTATAAGTATAATCTTTGGGGAACAGGAACCATGGAATCAGGAGTGCAGTATAGTGGTGACTATTCAGATAATGAATTGGATTACAGTATTTTGAATATAGAGGGTGGTTCGTGGATTCTTGATGAGAACCAGAGTAACATATATAGTTATAGCGCTTCGAACTTCGCTTTCTATTCAGTGTATAATACAAAAATTAAAGATATTGATATTCAGGCCGGGGTGCGTGAGGAATACAATATCAGAGATTTGATTTATGAAGAGGATGATAATGCATCCCTTAAATTGCAGATTTTCCCTTCGGTGCATCTTTC
>PKSY01000207.1 GCA_002869405.1 Marinilabiliales bacterium | reverse complement strand
TTAGATGTAGCGGCATCAGCTTCTGAAAGACGCATTGCAACACGCATACGCAGTGAATTTGCAAAACGCTTCCACTTCATTGCATCACCGTCAAAGATATTGTCACCTTCAGTCCATGCTGGCTGGTTTACGTCAATTTGAGCAGCTGCTTCTTTCAGTTCCTTGAGCAGGTCCATGAAGATATCTTCCTGACTAACGTAGTTAGGATAATAAACATCATCAGCTGCCTGCAGTGCATTAAAATCAGGGTTACCTGCACCATACGAATGGTAAGGTACTGCACCATAGGTTTCAGTCAGCAGCTGGAAAGCCCAGGCTTTCAGGATTCGCGCAGATGCGATCTGGTTTTGTACGGCACCATAAGCGCTCATAAGGTCAGCCCATTCAGGATCTTCACAGATCTCAATAATTCGCTGAAGGTCAGCAATATCCAGATAGATATCACGGAATAATGCATTATTAACATTCTGACGTGGCTGATAGCGGTCTTCTTCAGTATAGTTAACCTGAGCCCAGTACTGAACCCAAAGTAGAGCCATACGGCCTGAAGCCCATTCGTCACGGATGTCATCCATCAGACGCTTCTGAGCATTAATCATCAGCGTAGGAGTAGGTACATCCACAGGAGCATTCGGATCGGTGTTTATCTCCTCAAAGTTCTTGGTACACCCGGAAAAAATCATTAAGGATGCTGCCAGGAACAGAACTATATTTCGAAATGTTTTCATATGTTTCTGTTTTTTAAGTTAAACAAGGTTTAGAAGTTGAAGCTAAGGTTAATACCAAAGTTACGCATTGAAGGTAAAGCAGCACCCTCGATACCCTGAATATTACCTGAAGAAGTAATTGCTGATTCAGGATCAAAATGACGGTTATCAAGTCCCATAATCAACAGGTTACGACCGTAAGCAGCAATTCTGAGGTTGTTAATCGGACCAGTCAGCTTCTTTGGAAGAGTATAACCAAGTGTTAATTCACGAAGTTTTATGTAAGAAGCATCAAAAACTTCCTGAGCATCAGCTTTCGAATAGAAATCTGCACACCAACGAGTAGCTGAGATAGCGGTTTCATTAGCAACAGGCGCATCCACAACATTACCATCAGCATCAGTATAAACTACAGATTCTGTAGCATCATCCCAGTAACCATAGTAACCATTAAGAATCACACCATCCTCACGGATATCCTGTGCGTCAGGGTTAGCAGGTGTTACATCCATACTTTCATAATCGTCGTACCATACTGTCTCTTCAATCATACCTGAGTACATTGCCCACATATAAGAAGTAGAGAAGTAACTACCACCATTTTGAATATCAATTACAAAACCGAGGTCAGCACCAAAGATTTTGAAATTATTGATAATACCAAGGTTGTAATTTGGCATTACGCTACCCAGTACTTCGTTCGTACTGGCAGTTTTTTGCCAACGACCATTAGTACCAACAATTTTATTTCCATCAGCATCATAAACAAAATCGGATCCCATAAGCACACCATAAGGCTGGCCTACAGAAGCATTAACAGTAACCTTAAATGGACCGTTAATCAGACGATAGTTTTCAATATCCTGATAGAGTTCAAGAAGTTCGTTCTGGTTTTTCGCAAAGTTAAGAGCGAAATTCCACTCAAAATTACTCTGACGAACAGGAGTAGCACTCAGCATAAGTTCAATACCCTTGTTTGACATTTGACCTGCGTTGATCCACTTTGAAGTGTAACCGGTTGCAGCAGTAATATCAATCTCAGTAATCAAATCTGTTGTGAGCATGCTATAGTATGTGAAGTCAACACCTAAACGGTTGTCAAGGAAACTCATTTCAGTACCAACTTCCCAGCTGTTGGTTCTTTCAGGAAGAAGGTTTGCATTTGGAAGTGAGTTAGGAACACTATAACGGGGAACACCATTAAAGTTAGGTGCATAGTTTGTATAAGTCTCCATCAGGTTATAAGGATCTGTATCATTACCAACAGAAGCCCAACCGGCACGTACTTTACCGAATGACAGCCAGTCAGCATCCTGGAGGCCTGCCATTTCTGAGAACACAAAAGTACCTGTTACAGAAGGATAGAAATATGAGTTATTTTCTGTTGGAAGTGTAGAAGACCAGTCATTACGTGCAGTAAGGTCGAGGTATAACATATATTTCCAACCGATAGATGCATTACCGAAGAGTGAATGAACTTCTTTCTTACGGTTATAGTCATCAATAACTACCGGGTCAACAGAGTTTCCAAGAGTAAAGAGGTCAGG
This sequence comes from Marinilabiliales bacterium, assembly GCA_002869405.1. Classification (GTDB taxonomy): domain Bacteria; phylum Bacteroidota; class Bacteroidia; order Bacteroidales; family BM520; genus BM520. The sequence continues at coordinate 1,187 of PKSY01000207.1, read as the reverse complement.
AAGCACCAGACCACCTGAAGTTTCACCAATATTTCTGAAGTAGTTTGTCTTACGGAGATTAGCACCGGCATTCACCTTCAGGGAGATATCTTCGCTAAGCTGTTTGTCGAACATTAATAATGCTTCATAGTTATTTTCCTGATACTGACGAATTCCTTCGCTGTAGTAAGGAGTTTCCTGAGAACCGATAGCAATACGCTCATGGTTACGGAAAGTATAGAAGTCAGTATAAACTGTTCCTTTTACTTTAAGGAAATCAGTGATATCATATACAAGACCCATATTACCATAAACACGGTCGCGTGAGTCAGTAGTGTAGTTTTCGTAAGCGGTCCAGTAAGGGTTATTGGAATATTCAGGAGACTGGATATCCCATGCAGAGCGGTTCCATACACGCTGTGTACCATCAGGGTTTACGTAGTTTGAAAGACGCTCCATATCGAGCTGACGCTGACCCCACTGAGTAAACTTCTGCATTACGTTGTTATCGTCGTAACCTGTGTAAGCACGACCAAGAGCATCAGTACGAATGTATGTAACAACAGCATTTGCATGAAGTTTATCGCCCAAATTTTGAGCACCACTGAAGTTAACAGTGTTTTTGTCAATTTGTGAGTTAGGCATATAACCGTCAGAAGTCATATTAGTGTATGAGAGACGGAAAGATCCATCATCATTGGCACCTGTAACAGCAACGTTGTTCGTCCAGGTAACACCTGTTTCAAAGAAAGCATCCACATCATTGGCAGGAGCTTCCCAGGTTGATTCTTCAAGTCCACCTGCTGGCTTACCATCAGCTTCCCAGTCGAAGAGATTAAACCATGAAACTACACTTTGTCCTTCATATTTTGGTCCCCAGCTTTCATCAATAGCATAAGCAGGGAGCAGACGTGTTTTACCATCGATTTCAACTTCGTCAAAACCGCCATAACCACCACCATAACTTCTCTGGTAGTAAGGAAGAAGACCAACTGTTTCGAAAGCTACACCTGAGTTAACAGATACGCCAATACCTTTTTTACCTTTAGGACCTTTTTTGGTTGTAATCATGATTACACCGTTTGCACCACGCGAACCATAAAGCGCAGCTGCAGAAGGGCCCTTAAGGATAGACATGCTTTCGATGTCATCAGGGTTAATATCATTGGCCATGTTACCGTAGTCAATACCACCGGCACCACGAGCAG
>PKSY01000109.1 GCA_002869405.1 Marinilabiliales bacterium | reverse complement strand
TAATAGCTTCGACAATAACCTGACAGCTGTAATCGCCTATTATCTGTATATCTATCTGGGAATGGATTTCGATTCTTTCCAGTTTAATGCCGGAACTCCCTTTTATGAAAAAGCTCAGGCCATTGTGAATAGTGCTCAGGGTTCTATCTATCCGGGATGGAGTTCTTACGAAAGTATGAGAAACAGATTCTGGCTTGTGGAAAACATTATGAATTCCAGTTACGACGGAATCAGAAGCTTCCTTTATAAATATCACAGGAAAGGACTTGATGCTATGGCAGATAATGTACAGCTGGGAAGGTCATTCACAACTCAGGCACTTGAAGATTTAAGAAAAGCTTCACGTCAGAAACCCGGACTCTTTGCGCTACAGCTTATTCTGGATGCAAAACGTGACGAAATTATAAATATCTATACTGAAGGAATGCCCAATGAAAAAAGCAAAATCATTCAGATTATGAATGAAATTGATCCGGCAAACGCTTCCAGATATCAAAAAATACAGAACTCGACCAAATCATAAACGGTATGCTATCGCACCTGTTTATTGCCAACTATGCACTCATTGAAGAACTTAATATTGATCTTCCTGATGGTTTTTTGTCCATAACTGGTGAAACAGGTGCAGGAAAATCAATCCTGCTTGGTGCTATAGGCCTTTTATCCGGAAACAGAGCTGATACTTCCGTGCTTAATATCAACACCTCTAAGTGCATCATTGAAGGAACTTTTGAAATTAAACAGTATAAGTTAAAGGAGCTTTTTGATTCCCTTGAAATTGATTATGATGATCAGACAATAATACGTCGTGAAATTACTCCTTCAGGAAAATCCAGAGCTTTTATTAATGATACTCCTGTTCCATTAAAAGATCTTAAACAAATAGGTGAGAGGTTGATGGATATTCATGGTCAGTTCTCATCTCTTGAACTGGCAAACTCTGTCTCACACCTTCATCTTCTCGATAACTATGCCCGGAATGCGGATCAGTTAACTGATTATAGGGTCGCGTATGATAACTGGAAATTATCACAAAAAGAGTTCAATAACCTTCATTTGGAAGCTGAAAATGCAAAAAGAGAAGAAGATTACCTGGTGTTTTCAGCTCAACAGCTAAGGGAAGTTGATCTGGACAATATTAATCAGCAATCCCTGGAGGAGAAAAAAACTGTCATGGAGCATAGCGAAACAATTAAGTCAACGCTTTATTCACTGGCTGGAGAATTAGCTGAAAATGATGATAATTTGTTGGAGCGGATAGCCGGATTACAGAAAAATATGGAAGCGATTTCCAGGTATAGTTCACAATACGATCAAATAGCACAACGGCTTAAGAGTATTTCCATTGAGGCAGAAGATATAAGCCGGGAGATAATTTCCCTGAATGAAGAATTAAACCTTGACGCTGATGAGCTGATGGATATTCAGGAGAAAATTGATAAGATTTATAGCCTGCAACATAAATTCAGATGCAACTCGGTTGAAGAGCTTATATCAATTCGAGATGAGATTGAAAAAAAATTATCGCGAACTGAAAGCTTCGATTTTCTAATTAAAGAGGCTGAGAAAAAGATTTCTGCGAACTATGATATACTGATATCAAAGGCTAAAGTATTATCAGATACTCGGGATAATTCTATCAGGCCTTTCACAGATGAGGTGTCCGGTCTGCTCGCTTTTGTAAACCTTGAAGATGCTGATTTCCAGTTAAAAAAGGAATTATTAGCTGAACCTGGAATGAACGGCTTTGAAAAAATAACCTTTCTTTTCAGTGCAAATAAAGGCATTAAAGCTTCCGATTTGGGAAAAACAGCCTCCGGAGGAGAGTTGTCGCGCCTAATGCTGGCTGTAAAAGCAGTTATATCAGAAAAAAATGCGTTGCCGACTATTATTTTTGATGAAATAGAGGCTGGAGTTTCCGGGTCTACAGCAGGAAAAATCGCGACTGTGCTGTCAAATATGGGAAAAAGTATGCAGGTGATTACAATAACCCATCTTCCGCAAATTGCAGCCAAAAGTGCCTGTCAGTATAAAGTATCCAAAAAAACTTCAGGAGAAAAGACTGTCAGCTACATGTATCAGCTTTCAAATGATGAGCGCATTGAAGAGCTTGCAGAAATGCTTAGCGATGGTGCCATAAGCCCTCATGCCAGAGAAAATGCACGTGTATTGCTTAATTCCAGATAAGTTCCCTTGAAACAATTATTCCTGTTACCTGTTTAGTTCCTTTGTACAAAACATATCATTATGAGTTATAACTTACTTAAAGGTAAAAAAGGGTTGATTTTTGGCGCCCTGAATGATAAATCTATCGCATGGCAGGTCGCCAGAAGAGCAGCCGAAGAAGGAGCTGAGCTGGTACTTACAAATACTTCAGTTGCCATTCGCATGGGGGATATCAATAAACTTGGTGAAGATATTAATGCGCCCGTTATCGCTTCAGATGCTACTGATATTGATGATCTGGATAACCTTGTAAAGAAAACCAAGGAGCACTTTGGTGGTGGTTTTGATTTTGTATTGCATTCCGTTGGGATGTCTCCAAATGTCAGAAAACGCCGTCCATATGATGACCTGAATTACGAATATCTGAAGAAAACCCTCGATATCTCTGCAATCTCATTTCATAAACTAATACAGACCTTAAAAAAACATGATGCACTGAATGAATGGGGGTCAATAGTTGCTTTAACCTACATCGCTGCCCAAAGAACGCTTTTTGAATATAATGACATGGCAGAAGCAAAAGCTATGCTGGAGTCAATCGCGCGAAGTTTCGGGTATATTTACGGTCGCGAGAAACATATTCGCATAAATACAGTATCACAATCGCCAACAATGACTACTGCCGGTAGTGGTGTTAAAGGAATCGATGGTTTGATGGATTTCACCGAACGCATGTCGCCATTGGGTAATGCAACTGCTGAAGAGTGTGCCGATTATACTATAACGCTCTTCTCAGATCTTACCAAAAAAGTCACCATGCAGAATCTGTATAATGACGGGGGATTCTCAAGTATGGGTATGAGCCGCCGCGCAATGCATATGTACAATAAAAGCTTATCCGGCGATTGCGATGGAAATGAATAGAATTACGCAAAGCGCATAAACTAAAAAATACTCCTTGATTTTTTGAACACGGTGTTCCACGTTGTTTCCGCAATGTTTTTTGTCTGGAGAGACGGCGATTCATCGCGTCTCGGCGTTTGTGTAGTTGCATGATTAAAAGTTAGAATATCGATTAAAAAATACAATGACCCAACTTTATCCCTTGATCCCCTTGATCTCGGGTCCACAATCAGTATGAAATATAGCGGAATAAAAAAAGGTTGCCGGATTATATCCAACAACCTTTTTAAATGTGGGGAGAGGAGGATTCGAACCTCCGAAGGCTTAGCCAACAGATTTACAGTCTGCCCCATTTGACCGCTCTGGAATCTCCC
>PKSY01000188.1 GCA_002869405.1 Marinilabiliales bacterium | reverse complement strand
TGTTATGCTGGGGTACTGGAAAAATGAAGAGGCAACAAAAGAAACCCTGCAGGACGGATGGCTCTATACCGGCGACCTGGGTTATATGGATAAAGATGGATTCCTCTATGTGCTGGGTAGGTTTAAGTCACTGCTAATCAGTAATGACGGTGAGAAGCATAGTCCTGAAGGTATCGAAGAAACGATTGTGCAAAACAGTGATGTGATTGAAGAGATAATGCTCTATAATGATCAGAATCCTTATACTGTTGCGCTTGTTCATCCGAATTATGAGGTTATTAAAAAGAGAGTTTCTGCTCGCGGCGTAACTCCAAACTCCATCCGTGGTATCGATATCGCCCTTCAGCTTATTAAGGAAGAGATTGACCCTTATCTTACAGGTGGAAAACACGATAATTTATTTCCTGACAGATGGTTGCCTGCTTCCATTGGTCTTCTGCCGGAAGGCTTTAATGAACAGAACGGATTTATGAACTCTACCATGAAAATGGTTCGGGGTCGTATCTCCCAACATTATAAAGATCTGTTAGACTATCTCTACACTCCCGAGGGCAAGCCGGTTCATAATAAAAGGAATAAAGCACTGCTGGAGAAGAAATTGAAGTAGTACCTGTCAGTGTTATTCTTGTCGGAAAATTTCGAGCGATCTTTTGGGAGAGACTTACGGCTGTCTATCTTATGCATATGTTTTTTCCTGTGTATACGGCATAAAAATTGTGTAACCCGACCGGAACCTTTCAGCATGGTAAGGTGTCTTTTTAATACTTGATAAAATTGTATTTGTTGAAATTTCAAACCTGAAAATATGAAAAAAACCATCATTTTGATTTTTAGTGTGCTGCTAACTACCACAATTATCGCACAGACTTCGGAAAAAGCTTATAAAATTCCGTCAGTGGATCTTACCACAGTGAATGGCGAACCATTTAATACCGGTGATATAGATAATGATGGTAATCCTGTGATTATCAGTTTCTGGGCACTATGGTGTAAGCCTTGTATTAAGGAGTTAAATACTATTGCAGATGTTTATGAAGACTGGGTTGACGAAACAGGTGTAAAAATATACGCAGTATCTATTGATGACAGCCGGTCATCTTCAAGGGTTGGTCCTACAGCAAATGGAAATGGATGGGAATATGAAATCCTGCTTGATAAAAATCAGGAATTTAAAAAAGCGCTCAATGTAAATATGATTCCTCATACATTCCTTCTCGATGGAGATGGCAATATCGTATGGCAGCATACCTCATTCGCAGAAGGTGCTGAACTTGACCTTATTGAAAAAGTACGTAAAGTAGCCAATGGTGAAAAACTTGATGATGCTCATTAATTGAATCCAATGAAAAAAAATATTTTGTTACTTCTTGCACTGCTGATTTTCAGTGGTGCAAGTACTGTTTTTGCACAGAACTTTTTGTCCGGTGGCCAGGTACATGGTAACTTCCAGACAGACATGCAGTACTACACCAATGATGATGTGTTGGGGATTAACGACACTACATTGAATGGTAAACGCATGGGACTTAATGGTTTTCTTGAATTAAATTATACCAATGAGAATTTTACAGCCGGTATGCGTTACGAGGCCTATCTCTCTCCAATGCTTGGCTTCGACCCAAAGTATGAAGGACATGGTATACCTTATTATTTTGCGCAGTATAAGAATGATTTTGTGGATGTTACTGTAGGAAATTTCTACGAGCAGTTTGGAAACGGTCTGGTGTTGCGCACCTACCAGGAATGGAACCTGGGTTATGATAACTCGTTGAGTGGTATTCGTGTGAAGTTGAGTCCATACAAAGGTGTTACTGTCAAAGGTATTGTGGGTACACAACGCTATTACTGGCAGAAGTTTGAGGATGGAAATCGTGGTATTGTCCGCGGAACTGATGTGGAGTTATATCTCAATGATATCTTGAAGGGGCTTGAGGGCAAGCAGACCCAGATCATCCTTGGCGGAAGCATGGTGAGCAAATATGAAAAAGTGACGTCAAAAACCACTGTTATCAATGATACGATTTTTGAGTATAACCTCCCTGCCAATGTTGCTTCCTTTGCAGGTCGCATGAATATCAGCCATCGCGGGTTTAATTTTATCACTGAGTATGCTTACAAAATGAATAACCCCAGTCAGTATAATAACTATATCTATAAGCCCGGACAGGCTCTGTTTTCAACACTCAGCTACTCTACGAAAGGCCTTGGGATTATTCTTGCTGCCAAGCGCATCGATAATATGAGCTTTAAGTCGAAGATGACCGAAGATGAGAATATGCTCGATATTAATTTTGTGCCTCCGCTGACGAAAATGCATCATTACAGTCTGGCAACAATGTATCCGTATGCTACACAGCTAAATGGTGAGTATGCTTTTGAAGGAGATATAGTATATACAATTCCAAAGAAATCGAAACTCGGAGGACGCTATGGTATGAATATCGCTATAGACTATGCAGTAGTTTTTGATATCGACAGACAGCCTGTTGCAGAGGGTATCTTGATTGGCCAAACCGGAACGTTGGGATATGAAAGTGATTTTTTCAAGCTCGGTGGAGATATGTTCTTTCAGGATTTCAACATTAAAATTACCAAGAAATTTAATAAGAAGTGGAAAGGTATTTTTACCTACCTGAATCAGGTTTACGATAAAGATGTTATTGAAGGGCATCATAATGAATATGGAAAGGTATATGCACATATTGGTATTGCTGATGTGACATATAAGGTAACTCCAAGACAGTCCTTGCGTACTGAGGCTCAGGTTCTTTTTACCGAGCAGGATAAGGGAGACTGGGCATCACTTACGCTGGAGTACAATATTGCGCCAAAATATTTTATTTCGGTGATGGATGAGTATAATTATGGGAATCCGGTTGAGGATGATCAGACTCATTATTTCAATGTTGCCGGAGGATATATTAAAGGTTCTACGCGCGTAGCACTTTCGTATGGCCGTCAGCGCGAGGGGCTTCTTTGTGTTGGTGGTGTTTGCCGGCAGGTACCTGCATCTACGGGTTTCACATTAACAGTAACAAGCAGTTTCTAAAGATTTTTGACCATGAAAAGATTTAATATATATATCATGATGCTCTTCACGGCTGGCCTGTTTTTCAGTTGCGATAAAGTTGAAGAGCCTTATTTAATAAACAAAGGTCCGGTTGGATCTGGCGGTGGTGAGACCGGGAAACGTGTAATTCTTGTGGAAGAGTTTACCGGTCACAGATGCACAAACTGCCCTGAAGCAGCCATAGAGCTGGCTAACCTGAAAGCTCAATATGGAGAACAGATGCTTATTATTGCGGTTCATGCCGGTTTCTTTGCCATGCCTCTGGGAGAATTTACAGCAGATTATCGTACTGATGCCGGAAATACGATTAATGATTTTTTCGGTGTTGCTGCCAACCCCTCGGGAATGGTTAGCCGCACAGAATTTGATGGCAGTCGGGTGCTTGGAAAGGATGAGTGGCAGTCGGCAATAGAATCTTTGCTGGATGATGATGCAATGGCAGAAATTGCTTTGGAATCATCATATAATAATGATACCCGTGAGGCTGAGGTTTCTGCAGAGGTTGAAGTTCTGAATCCGGAATCAGCAGATTATAAATTTTGCCTTGTGGTAATTGAAGACGACATTGAATCTCCCCAGAGTAATAATAACCCTGATGTAGGAGATACTCCAACGATTCATGACTGGCATCACAAACATGTATTAAGGGGTGCAGTGAATGGAACCTGGGGTGAGTCATTTGATGCTGCGTCAGGCGCTACAACAAGAACATATACTTTTGAAATTGCTGAAGACTGGAATGCTGATAATTGTGCTTTTGTCGCGTATATCTATCGCGATGACACAAAAGAGGTGATTCATGCTGCTGAAATCCATGTGAACGAGTAAATATATTTTGCATTAATAAGAAGAGGCTGTCAATTCTGCATTTGACAGCCTCTTTTTTTGTTTTGTTTCAGGTTTAAGTTTTAGCAAGCAAAAAAAGTTGATTAATGATGGGTAACAAAAGTGGTTTTTATGTATAAAGCAACAGGTACCTGAATATTGTTGCGTGGAAAAGCGCGACCCGGAACAGATATGTTTTGTTGCCATGTCGGGAGATAGTGGATGCTGGATCTGACGCGGTATTGTGGAGGGGGCAACATTCTCACCCTTTCAAAGGGTGACTTCTGCGAAGTAAAAAACCACCCCAATCCCCCTATACACCCCTCTAAAATAAACACATAAAAAAAGAGACTGCCCAACCCGGACAGCCTCTTAAAAATATGTTTCTTAATTACACTATCTGTTAATCATTACCTTCTTCATTGAGCTTCCTTCCTCTGTCTTTACAGAAACAAAATAAACTCCGTTTTCCAGAAGGCTGACATCAAGTACAACATTTCCTGAAGTCTGGCGATCATATTTATGACTCATCATCACCGCACCAACTGTATTATATATGGTAACTGTATAGGCCTCATCTATTGAAGCAGCATCAATATAAAGTTCGTTTTGTGCTGGGTTAGGGTATATTGCCCACAGAGTGGCTAAAACCTCATTAATTCCAACGCTGTTATAAACTTTTACTGTTTTGGCCTGTGAATACGATCCTTCTCCACATTCATTCATTCCGCATGCTCTGATAAATGCATTCCCGACAAAGTCAGGATTCCATGTCACTGTAACATTGGTTTCAGACATCTCCATGGTTCCTGCCTCAACAGGTTCCATAGTGAAATTGTATCCAGTGGTGTTTACAAGCTCATCAATGGTAAATGCAGATGTGCTCTCTTTATAAACATCTACTGAATCGATACCGTGAATTGCTGCAGGCATTGCAGGAAGTGCATGAACCGCAACCATAACAGGCTCCGAGTCAGTGTCACCACATTCATTTGTTGCAATAAGCTTAAGTTCTGCATCTCCGTTAAAGTCGGTAGCCCAATTTACAGTTACAGAGGTTTGATTTTCATTTATCATACCGGCTTCAGCAGGTTTTAAGCTCCAGCGATATGAAACCGCATTTACCGAGCCATCTGAACTATAAGTCTCCGCAGTACCACCACAAACATCTACAACACCGTTCACTGCAGCAGGTACTTCCGGGCCGCTGTTTACAGTAAGTGTTACAAAATCGCTGACATTTCCACATCCTGAGAATGCCATTACTGATAAGGCTACTGTTCCGTTTTCAATGTCAAGTTCACCGGGAGTGTATGTTGCTTCCACACTGTTAGCATCATCAAAAACACCATCTCCTGAAGAAGTCCATTCAACAGTTTCATAATAGGTTATAACAGAGTTCATGCTGAATGATTCTGAACCGCAGATTTCGCCATCATCACCGGCTTCAACCTGAGGAATAATACCAAACTGAAGGGTGAGTTCATCTGTGTACATTTCATCATCATTACCCATTACTTCAAGGGTAATCATAACATGACCATTCTCAATATCTTCCTGGCTTGGAGTATAGGTGGCATTTTCGATTGTCGCATCGTCAAAAGTTCCTGTTCCTGAAGAAGACCATGTCAGGGCACTGTAATTTGTAAGCATAGGCTCAAACATATACGCTTCACCATCACATGACCATGCATCATCACCGGCATAAACAACAGTTCTCATTTCTGCAGGGAGAATAATATAATCAACCCAGGCACAGTCAGAACCGCTGCTTACCATATAATCTTTATAATATTCCCATTTGAATGTATGCTGACCTTCAGTTACAGGTGTTTTAAATTGTGTCCATGCTACTTCTCCTGCCCATTCACCTTTCAAAGCACCATCGATATAGAAACGAAGATAATCATATCCTCCCTCAGAAGAAACCTTGTAATAGAAAGAAATTGTATCATCTGTCATCACAGTATAATCGAGGGTCATAGATGTTGTCTGCTGATCAGCAATAGTACCGGATTTTGCACAATATGCACCTTCGTATGTGTTTGAGGTTTCAATTGTCCAGTCTGAAGCACCACTGAATTCCCAGTCAAAAGAGCTGAAATCACCGGTCTCAAAATCTTCAAGTACGAGACCCATGGTGGCATAATATGTATGATCCATCTGGTATGCACCACATTCACCGCTGAAGATGATATCAGCAACAGTGCCTATAGGTGTCTCTTCATCCACCGAAATTGTAAAAGTAAGAGTTCCTGTGCCTTCAGGATCAACAGGATCACATGCAGCGTTGGCATTATCAATAGTAACATACTGTGATGTAGTACTAATCTGTGAAATGATATCCTGTGATGCAGCATGACCCATATTGTTAACAGCGATAATCAGGTCTGCGGTCTCACCGGCATCGAGGCGACCATTATTATTACCTGTAACATCATTTATTGTCATATTCGACATCTGCATAACCGGTGCATAACCTTTGATAGTGAATTTACTCTCCCAGGTTTCAGTTCCATCGGTAGATACAAGATTAAACATGATCGCATGGTCGTCGGGGATATCTGTAGCTGCTTCAAAAGCAAAAGCATCTTCAATCATCACTGTAGCGCCTTCAGGAATCTCTCCAAAAGTAGCTTCATCGTCTGTAATTGTAACATATTCATCAGCAGTAGTAATTGTTACAGTAACATTTTCAGCTGCTTCAACACCCACATTCTGCATTGAGATATTTACTGTTGCTGACTCTCCGTACTCCAGCATGCCATTGGCATTATTGTCGTTAAGTTCTTTTTCTGCAAAAATCACATATGGCCCATCAGGTGGAATGCAGCTGATAGTTTCATAGATTGTTTCTGTGTTGAAAGCTGTAACAACAAGCTTTACATCGCCAGGCTGAAGTTCATTCTCAATAGAGAAATCACCATTTTCATCCGTATAAACTGAATAAATGAGGTCTTCCTGAGAGATTGCTACCAGTGCATTTGCAACAGGACTTCCATCAGAAGTTACTGTGGCTGCAAAAGGAGTACCCAGAAGCATTACCGTGTTACTCAGTTCCAGCGGTGCAGGCGCAGCAGTACGCATCTGAACACTTGCGTCACCAAATAGAATCCATGTTTTGATCGTTTCAAGGTCATCACTGCCTTGAGCTTCGCTGTACATCAGCACCATTCCGTTCGCAGCAATCGAACCAAAAGTAGTTCTCTGCTCTGAGTTATTGATTCCGTTTCCGGGATTATTGTCATAGTCGTAGCCGCCAATCAGAATATCATTAATATAATCTTGTCCGCGCATTGGTGGTTGCCATGGCTGGTTAATTGTTGACATAAGAGTGGCAATAGCACCTCCGTCAGCTTTTCTGAGCCATGCTTCTGCAAAGCATGTTCCTGAATGGTAAGCTCCGTTCACACAAGCAACAGAAATAATTCCGGGGAGCATGTCGCCATTAGTCAATGCATTGACATTATTATTGTTAAACCCTGAGGTTACCCATGAAGTGTTGGATCCATGGCCGCAATAGTTAATCCAGGAAACTCCGGAATTGATGCCACTGGCAACGGTGGATGAATTTGCACCCGGGTCGTAGTTTGGATAATAGGTGTCATAGGTAAAAGGATCCAGACGGTTATCATAAATGATCTGAATATGCTCTTTATCCATCTCACTATCGTCACCATTTGAAGCGCCTTCTGAACTTCCTATACCAAGAGCTGCAGAATACCATTCTCCATCAACCTGTGGATTCTTTTCATACTGAATGGTCTTATTCACCTGTGCAGTTACTTCAGCAGCACTGGATGCAGAAAAACGTCCAACACAAATATCCTGGAACACATCAGTACCTACAACACAACCTGCCATAGGATCTGTAGGAGCACCTCCAAGCGTCCCTACTTTAATGTCGGCCCAGTCACCAACTAACTGAACATAAAGGATTTCAGGGTTTTCGTCATATTTTGTCTGGATGAGATCCACTACATTTGTGCCTGTGGCGACAACTTCTACAAAAACCTCAAAACCTTTTTCCATCTTCCACTGTACCCAGGGCTGGATAGCTTCCACATCACGCTCTGTGGTGAATACTAAAATATCACCTGCTTCGTCAACAGTAAGATCCTGCTTCTCAATATTATAATTGATGAACATGCTGTTGTAAATGCCGTTCATCTCTCTGTAATATTTGCTGCTTGCTTTTTGTAAAGGATTTGTTGCAGGCTCATTGTTTTCAGTAACTTCAATAGTTACAGAGGTATAAACTCTTAAGGTTTGTGTTGCTGCATTATATCTGAATGGGTAAACCATTATTGACGTACCCCTGATATCACGAATAATAAAAGGCTCTTTCTGCTCAGCAAGTGCCTTGGGATACCACTCATCTTTTATTGAGGAAGGATCAATAGTATAAGGAATGCTCTCAGGATTCTGATCTCTGTAAATCACACCTCTTGAAGGTTTAAGAGGTGCAGTGAGCTGAATCTCCTCATATTGCGCATCCACAACATTGATATCAACGTTTTTATTTGCTGAAAGCTGTATGTTGGTACTTAGAAAAGGGAGTTCTGCGAATCCTCTGTCTTTTGTAGCGATACTGCTTTCAAAATCAATAGTAGTGAAAATTTCTCCGTTTAGAGTTGCATTATTCAACTGGTATTCCATTACCCCAAATGTTAAACGGGCTTTGGACGAATTCACCTGTTCATAACTGATGTCCGAACCATTCCCTGCGAAAAGCCCGGTTGCAGTTACAACAAATAAAAAACTTAGTAGAAGTTTTCTCATAATCATGCTTGTTAATGTGTTAAAACAGTTGCCGGGGATGGTGTGCATCCCCGGCGAACAGAATATTGTGTGTTAAATTATTCGGTTATAATGAGTTTCTTCGTAATCGTCTGACCATTGGTCTTCATTACGCAGAAGTAAATGCCGTGCTCATAGGCTGAACCATCAAACTCATGAGTATATGTTCCGGCACGACGGTCGTTAGCATTTTCAATAATCTCAACCATTTCACCTACCATATTATAAACAACTACAGAAACATCACTTTTTTCCGTAATTGTATAGGCAATGCGTGTTTTGTTGTTAAATGGGTTTGGATATACTGACATTGCCTCATCTTTCAGTCCAAGGACTTCATTTACGCCAACATAATCGCTGATTGCCGGGAAGATGATATAGTCTATCCATCCTGCATCAGAACCATTGGAAACACTGTAATCTTTTTCATAAGTCCACTTAATCTGATGGATACCCTGAACTATTGGGTAAGCTACCTCAGCCCAGTCTTCTTCACCTGACCAGCTTGCAATTTCAGTATTGTCAATATAGAATACCAGATAATCATAGCCGCTTTCTGAAGAAACTTTACGGTGGAATTTGATAGTATCGTCTGCAAGTACTTCGATGGCAAGTTTCAGTTCTGCGGTCTGCTCATCAGTTATTGTGGATGATTTTGCAGAATAAACACCTTCGCCAACTTCAGCCTGGTCGATAATCCAGTTGTGAGTACCCATTGTCCAGTTGAATGAACTGAAGTCTCCGGTTTCGAAATCTTCAATGATAACACCAACTTTAGGGAAGAACTCTTTTTCATCTTCATAACCCATGGCAGAAGCATTGAGCATCATCTCAACAATTGTTCCGGGAGCAACACCGCTGTCAACAGATACGTTGAAGTTCATCTCCTGCATGCCGCCGGCAGTAAGTGCTGCAATAGTAGCGTTTGCAGTATTGATGGTAAGCTCAGGGCTTGTGGTGGTAAGCACTCCTGCAACATCATCGATGTCAGCACTACCTTCATTCATTACAGTAATCATTACATCGGCTGTCTCGCCTTCATCAAGCGCTCCATTATTATTTCCTGAAGCTGAATCATCAATTGTCAGCTTGGTGATAGTAATAATCGGGGCATGAAGTGTGACACTGATTTTTGAAGACCATACCTCAGTACCGTCTGTGATTTCCATGTTTATCTCAATGCGCTTTCCGTCTTCAATAGTTTGAGCAACATCAAATGCAAAGGCAGCAGTTTCAGTTGTAGAACCCTGAGAAGCAATATTGCCAAATGTATAACTGTCCTGAGTTATTGTGATGTCAGAATCAGCACATGAGATAGTTGCTGTAACACCACTCGCATCACTATTTCCAAGGTTAGTAAGTGTAATATCAAGAGAAATGCTTTCAGCACAATCAGCTTTTCCGTTTCCGTTTCCGGCAGCATCGTCAAGTACGAATTCTCCAAGAAGTACATAAGGACCATCAGGAGAGGCAACAAGAACCTGATCCATAAATGGCTGTCCCCACTGTTTTGTAACCACTACATCACATTCTCCGGGAACTGCAATTGGAGGATCCATTGTAACAACGGCTGTGCCTGCTTCATCTGCAAGGGCAGCACCGAAAAGTTCACCATCACGCGAGATTGCTACATAGGCATAAGGTTCGGTAGTTACTGTGAAAGTCTCTGAACCTAATGGCATAAGTCCGTCATATGATACATCAATTGGTTCTGGAACGGTAATATACATTGCAAGGGAAGGATCACCCATAACAGAGTAGATTTCCCAGTAATAAGTATCTCTTGAAGAACCGCTTTCAGAAACGGCACGGTTACCGGCAAAAATAATCTGTCCGGAGGTAAAGCACCAATCAGCCCACTCTTCACCATGCTCATGGAAAAGACAGTCATAAACACCAAGGGTAGTCTCTTCATATGAAGGAGGATCTTCAGTGATGGCACCAACACCAACACCCCAGTGGTAATCTTCGTCCCAGTAAGTACTGTTTGTACCGCCAATGTGACCAATAGCACCTTTGCCCTCAGCGCGCATCAGAGCTTCACCAAAACACTCCTGAGAATCAAAAGCATTGGACAGACAACAGTTACCAACTGAAAGGAAATACTCATTTACGTTTGTGAGGTTTGGAATATCACTGGTTGTAAAGGAAGGATCTGCCCAGCCACTTTGGCTACAGTGTGCCGAGTAGTTAACGTAAGAAACACCGTTACTGATATCCTGCTTTATGGCAGCTGCATTACTTCCTGATCCGGGATAGAGGTATGTGTGTGATGTGATACCGTGATCTTCATTAAAATAGTTTTCAGTTCCATAATTAATCTGACCATTTCCCCAGTCATTACCATGACCGCCGTCCATACCGGCAACCAAAACAACCTCATCAAGGTAAGAAGGATCAGGCATAGTATATTGCTCAACCATCAGTGTTTTGTCAATCTGTGGCTGAAGCTGAGCTGTGGTCTGTGCTGAAAAACGACCAAAATAGATCTCAGCAAAATCATCACCGGTGTATTCGCAATAATAGAGGTCAGTAATATGACTTCCAGTGGTTCCTGAGAAAGCAGGTATCTGGGCAACATCACCTACGAAAAGCACATAGGTAGGAGCTGATACTCCCGGCTCCGGATTCTCATATAGGTTCTGAATAAAACTTTTGATGGAAGTTGTGGTGTTTCCCACTTCCGGCTCATCAGTATATCCTGTGATTACCTTGTATCCTTTTTTCTGCTTCCAGGCAATGAATTCCTGCATCTGGTCTTCGAACATACGATCAGAAATAATAACGTATGTGATTGGATATGTGCTCAGAGGATCTTTGCTAAAAGCAAACGCTTCCGAATTAACAGCCTGACTGTAATCGCTTTGGAAGTATGGTGACCATGTCTTCTCTTTTAACTCCATTGTCGCTGCCATATCTGCATTTTCGAAAGAAACAGTGAACTGCACATTGCTGAACACCTTCATTGTATTTGTTACAGGATTATAAGCGTAAGGAGCAATTGTTACCAATGCCAGTCTTTGGCCTCTGAGAATTCCCTTATCTTCCACAGAAACAAGTTTCTCACCAAAGAAACGATCCTGCGAATATGCCTCTTCATTATACTGGAACGGAGGTGGCGCCTCACTTCCTTTAGCTACCGGTAACTGAACAGGAAAAGCAGGATATACAACACCCATCTCACCAAGATTTAAAATCTCCTCGGAGTAGGAAATATCACTGATTTTCAGTTCAGCACCCAAAGGCACTTCAATAAGTTTTCTGATAACAGGAATCCGTGGTTCACCAACTTTTCCTGCAAATGAATTTACATGCGTATAGAAAGAAGTAAACAGACCTTCTTCAGTATTAATGGTTTTGTAGTCAAATTCAGAAATAGTATTACGCATTTCCAAATGACGTACATCCTGCGAAACAACAGTCAGTGCAGTGTTATTCGCATCATTAATAACAACGCGCTGCGCCTGCGCATTGAAAATCGTTGCTCCGGCAATAATCACCGTAAGCATAAGCTTAAATAGGGTAGAAGTTTTCATCATATTGTGTTAAATTATTCTCTGTTGCAGGTTACAAATATAGCGCTTTTTTTATGTGAAAAAATCGCATCAGTGAAATAGACACCTATATAATAGGTAGAGTTGCCTGTTTTATAGCTTAAAAACCTTGCCGGATAACCCTTCGCTGTTGGTAATGAAATAAAGGCCTGATGGTAATTTATTTCCTGAATCATCACAGCCATCCCATGTGACTGATTTACAGTAGTTATTATTAATCATGCGAACCGCCTTGCCTCCGGAATTGAAAATTTGAAGGACTGTTTTTTCCGGTAATTCCTCAAAGGTTATTGTTGTTGTTGAATGAAAAGGATTTGGGTAAATCTCTGTTTGTTTGTTTTTTTTGCTTTCGCAGATTCCGGATTGGTCTTCGTACTCCAGACATCCCATATCAATAATTCCATTGAGAATTCTTGGCCTTCCGGCAAGGTCTGTGACAGGTATTATAGAAGAAATCGTATCTGTATATCCGCTGTCTATTGATGGGGAAGGAGGGGCGATTCCGTATAAAAAATCTCCATAAGGAACGAAATCAACTGGTTCTTCAATATTGCCAACATATTCTCCGTGGTACGCTCCGGGATACCATCCGCCGCTGCCGCCAAAACCTTCTCTTCCTGATTCCACAACGCAATGATAGAATGATAGTGTGCTTTCCAGGTAAGCAATATAGACCTGCTGCCCATTGCCATATGCATTATTTTTACTGATAACCGTATTATAAACAGGGTTTGATACTCCACTGCTGCAATAAATGCTACCTCCCTGACCGCCAAAATTATCCGCAAATGTGCAGTTTAAGATGGGAAAGGAGGTGTTCTTTAATCCTAATGCTCCTCCAAAAAAACTTCCGGTGTTGTTTGAAAACAGATTATTGTAAAATATTGTATTGTTGCTATTTAGGAAAAATATTCCGCCCCCTGTACTTCCCGTATTTCCCTCAAAAACGCAGTTAGTTACTGAGGATTCTTCGGGAAACCATATACACATTGCGCCTCCCAAACCATTGGCCCGGTTGTTTTCTGCTGTACATCGGTTTAGCATAATCTTTCCACCTACTGATACAAGAATACCGCCATATCCAACACTGTCAATTCCTGCTCTGTTTTCCAGAAAAGTACATTGTTCAAAAGCAACATCCGAGCCATCAATATAAAATGCACCGCCCATATATTCAGCAACAGAGTGGCCAAAAAAGCACTTGCGAAATTGTATGCGGCTGCTGTTAGCGATTTGAAATAGTCCGCCACAGGCATCTGCTGCAATATCCCAGGCTTTCCCGAAAAGGAAATTGCAATATTCAAAACAGACGGAGTCACTCTCGGGAAGCGCTGAAATCTGAAACCCTTTCCACCCTCCTCTGGGTGTAGCAGGATTACTCATTTCCGTTGTATCAATGATAGTGAATATTATCGGCTCATCAATTGTGCCCTGAGCTGTCACTGTTCCGTTAACAACGATTCTATATGGTCCCCGACACTCTATTACCGTGGATGGAAGTATTTCCAGGGACTCGCCGGAAGGAACCACAAGGTCGGATAATACTTTTACTGTATCTGCATCCCATAATCCATAAACCTCCCCGGAAACAGAAATGTTCTGGCTTTTGGCTGTAATGGATATTAAAAATAAAAAGGGGATAAAAAAGGCCGGAATAGTATGAACGCGAATCATTTTTCCTGTGTGGTTAATTGTAAATACTTTGAAGAAATTTTTGAGGCGGGGAAGAGTGCGGAAAACAGACTTATTCCTATGACTGTGAGAAGTACCAGCACAAAATCACCCCACTGCATTACCACAGGATATGCATTAACAACAAAGGTTGTCCCGGTGTCAAAGCGAATCAACCCAAACTTCATCTGTAGCAAACAAACCATTGCCCCGAAAGCAAGACCGCTCATCGCTCCCAGCAGGGAAACGATTAATCCCTGGGTAATAAACACATTTCTGATAGTCTCCTTGGTGGCTCCCAGACTGCTGAGAATGGCTGAATTCTTCTGCTTGTCGAGCATCACCATGGTCTGTGAACCTATCATATTAAAAGCTGCAATTATCAGGATAAACGTTAGAATAAGATATATGGCAAGCTTCTCCGCCCTCATGATTTTGTATAACGATTTCTGCTGTTCAAACCGGTTGAGAACATTGAAGTTTTCCCCTGAAATGCTCTCAATCTGTTTTTCAATGTTAGCACCTTTCACTCCCGGTTCCAAACGTATTTCTACTGAAGTAATCTCATTCGAATAATCCATCAGGGAGCGCATAAATCCAATGGGAACAAGCACATATTTTGTGTCAAAATCCTGTTGTATTGAGAAAATTCCGGTAACCTTTATGTCATCAATACTAAAAGCATTAGACATTATGGAATAATTATTTGCGGTTCGGTTTGGCACATATACCGATACATCAGCAGGAAGCTCATTGTAATTGATATTCAGGTAATATGCTACGCCATAGCCTGCAATAGCACTGTTTCGTCCCGGCATTTTCAGGTTCCCCGAAATCAGCATGGAGTCCAGAGGGTTGTTCTTAAGAAAATCCCTGCTAACTCCTTTCATCGTTACAATGTACTGCTTGTCATCATGGCGCAGCAGCACATTGTCTTCAATAACTTCGGTGTAACTGATGATTCCCGGAATTGATTCAATCTTTTCTCTGTCGATATTTCCTGCATCAAAGGTTTTACCTTCTGCAAGTTCGATTTTTATATCAGGATCGAAAGTGTTAAAAAGTGATGCTACCAGTGATTCAAATCCGTTAAAAACAGATAATACTACAACCAGTGCAGCAGTACCTACAGCAATGGCAATCATCGAGATTCGGGAAATCAGGTTGATGATATGATGTGATTTACCCGATCTGAAATAACGCCAGGCTATAAATACCGGTAGTCTCATAGGATTCTATTTTCTGGCAATTACAATTAACCCGCTGCCTGTTTTGTGCTCTCTTTTTACATCTGCATAGTTAAGCAGCAAGGCGAAAGGGAAAGTTATCAGGTAATAAAACGGGAGTAGTATGAAAAACAGTTTTGATGCATTAAGCATAAGAATGGGATACTTCATGGAGAGACGCCATGAAATTTTTCCCGGAGTGCCATATTGATAGCGTGCTTCAGTTTCCCGGAATCCGGCTCTTTTAAGTTTTTCCTGAATTTCGTCAATATTATAGCCATCACGAACATGTTCATCGATAAATGATGCGGAACCATCTTCACTGTGTTCATGTTCATGAACGTCAGATCCCCCTTTGTCAGATGGTGTGCTGATGATAACTGTTCCCCCGGATTTCAGTGAACGGTGAAAGTTCTCGAAAACCTTTACATCCTCTTCTATATGCTCCATAACATCCACGGAAAGCACCAGATCATAGGCTTCCGGATGTGTGAATTGTGTCAGATCCGCAAAGCTGAAAGTGGCGTTTTTAATACTACAACGCTGAAAAAATGCATTGCAATCGTCGATCTGTTCCTGCTTCACATCAACACCTGTAATAGTTTTATTTTTTAGGCGTGTGGCCATATAGTAAGAGTACTGCCCGAATCCGGAACCGGCATCCAGGATTGTCCCTTCACCAGGGTTTGCCTTTTGCCATTTACGAAGCTCCTTGCGGATGTGCCAGGTTCGTAAAAGCAGCGTATCGAGCATTCTGTAAAACAGTTTTCGTAAAAACGGGCTGCGGTTAAAAATCTTTCCCAGCGATCTCTTTATGGGGTCGTATTGCATTATTCTTCGTCGTTAAGGAGTCGGTCAATATTTTCAATATAGTCAAGAGAATCATCTTCAAAGAAAATCAGCTCAGGGACAACGCGCAGCTGATGTCTTACCCTCTGTGCCAACAGATACCGGATCTCTCCTTTGTGCTTGTTTAGAATTTTCACAACCTCCGTTTTCTCTTCTGTGGCAAAAATACTCAGGTAAATCTTTGCCGATGCAAGATCCCGTGTAACAACGACCTTTGTCACCGTTATCATTGTATTCTTAATGAAACCCTTTACATCTTCCCTGATAATATCTGCCACGTCTTTTTGTATGAGTCGTGCAATCTTCTGTTGTCGTGTATTTTCCATTGTGCAAAGATAAACATTTGAATGACTGTTTTGCCCTCATTAACGCTTCTTGTGCTTTAATGTTATGGTACATACGCTATTTTAGTACTTTTGCGTTATACTTTATTGAATACTGATATTTCCAATGAAAAATCTCCTGCGAGTACTGCAATATATGAAGCCCTACTGGTTTTTGGTAGTGCTGAACATGTTTTTTAACCTTTTCTCAATTCTCTTCTCACTGGTGTCGTTTGCTTTTTTTATTCCGGTGCTGGAGATATTGTTTAAAATGCGGGAACCAATATTGTCTGCTCCGGATCCTGTTACATGGTCAAATATTACAGATACAAAGATTCTTACCTCGAATTTCTATTACGGAATTGAACAGATGATAGGGAGAGCTGGTGATCTTCAGGCGTTATTGTATATCGCAATGATCATTGTGGTTATGTTTTTTCTCAAAAATCTTTTTCGGTATCTGGCAAACTTCTTTCTTGCTCCAATACGAAACGGGGTTGTTCGCGATATCCGTAATGAGCTGTATTATAAAATCTTAATTCTTCCGTTGTCATATTATTCCGACCAGCGTAAGGGTGATCTTATGGCACGAATGACCACTGATGTTCAGGAAGTGGAGTGGTCTATCATGAGCAGTGTGGAGATTATCTTCCGCGATCCGATTACTATTATTGCCTATCTGGTAACTATGTTTATAATCAGTCCTTCACTGTCAGTGTTTATCCTTATTCTGCTACCTGTTACAGCTTTTGTAATTGGCCGTATCGGAAGAACCCTGAAACGAACTTCCCGAAAAGGACAACAGAAAATGGGGGAGCTGCAGTCGATTATGGAGGAAACCATGGAGGGGCTGCGGATTATAAAAGCTTTCAATGCTATTGACCCCAGCAACAGGAATTTTCAAAAGGCAAATAACCGCTACTTTCAGCTGATGACCCGCCTGTACCGAAAACGCGACCTGGCATCTCCGCTTAGTGAACTTTTAGGTGTGATTGTGATTGTCATTGTGCTCTATTATGGAGGGAATATTATTCTCAGCCCCGATGGTGGATTGAATGCCTCTGTGTTTCTGGTCTATCTCGGCATCTTTAGTCAGGTGCTGAATCCTGCAAAATCTATCTCCAAGGCTACATACAATATTCAGAAGGGCGCTGCCTCTATGGATCGCATCGAAAGTGTCCTTTCTGCTGAAGAAGTTATCGTGGAAAAGAAAAATGCGCTTCCTGTTGAAAAATTTGAGAGTGCTATTGTACTTAACAATGTTGGGTTTAAGTATGAAAACGAACCCGTGTTAAAAAATGTAGACCTTATTATACCCAAAGGAAAGACTATTGCCCTTGTTGGTCCGTCAGGTGGTGGAAAGTCAACACTGATAAACCTTTTGCCGCGGTTTTATGATGTTAGCTCAGGGTTACTTACCATTGACAGGTATCCAATAAAAGATTTGAAAATTGATCATGTCAGGGCATTGATGGGCGTCGTTTCCCAGGATACCATACTTTTTAATGATTCTGTGCTTCACAATATCGCCCTGGGGGAAAATGATATTGATAAGGAGCGAGTGATTGAAGCTGCGAAAGTCGCAAATGCACATGAGTTTATTAGTCAGCTGCCGGAAGGTTATGATACAAACATCGGTGATAAAGGAATAAAACTGAGCGGAGGACAGAAGCAGCGCCTGAGTATCGCCCGCGCAGTATACAAAAACCCTCCTGTGATGCTCCTCGATGAGGCTACGTCAGCGCTGGATACTGAATCTGAAAGACTGGTTCAGGAAGCCCTCGATAACCTTATGAATAACAGGACTTCCGTGGTTATTGCCCACCGGCTGAGCACCATCCGGAATGCGGATGAGATTATTGTACTTGATAAAGGCGAAATTGTGGAACGCGGAACACATGATGAATTATTTGTCCGCGATGGAATCTATACCCGACTCTGTAAAATGCAGTCTTTTGCTTAAATCAAATTACATATACTTCCAGTAGCGTCATTTTTCCCTGTGGCCTGAACATTAATCCTTCAAGTTCTGCCGGAATAAGACAGGATTCTCCAGCCCTGATTGGTAGCTCACCGCCACCATATGTTATGGTTCCTTCTCCTTCAGTACAGATATATACAACAAACGTATTCATCGATTCCAGGTTTTTCCCCAGAGGCTTGGTAAGAGTTATTACATTTGTTGTGAAATACGGACATGAAACCGCTTCGACAGTTTCATTCTGCTTCTTTGAATAAGTTGTTTTGTATGTCTCTTCAGCTTTAAAATCAATAGCTTCCATGGCTTTCTTCAAATGCAGCTCCCGGCTATTCCCTTTCTCATCCACACGATCCCAGTCGTAAATTCTGTATGTGGTATCACTGGTTTGCTGAATCTCGGCAATGAGGTTTCCGGGACCAAGTGAATGGATTCTTCCCGCAGGCATGAAGAATATATCTCCCTTGTTGGTCTTTTCATAATTCAGGACCTCCTGCAGCTGATTTTTTTCAAGAAGATCCAGGTATTCACGGCTATTGGTGTCGCGTTTAAACCCACTGATTAGCTGTGCGCTATCATCATTGTGCATTACATACCACATTTCAGTTTTTCCGTTGCGGTACTTGTATTTTTGAGCAAGCTTATCATCAGGATGCACCTGAATGCTCAGCCAGTCATTGGCATCAATAATCTTTATAAGCAGCGGAAACTCCTCTTTGTGTTTTTCAAAGACTTTCTCGCCCAGAAGGTCATCCATATAAATCTCTATCAGCTCATTAAGAGCATTGCCAGCCAGAAAGCCATTTTCTACAACTGAAATGTTTCCTTCAACTGAAGAGATCAGCCATGCCTCTCCGCAATTTGGCAGAGGTGATGAGTCCATGCCTAAAACAGCTTTGATCCTCTGTCCGCCCCAGATCTTATCTTTAAAGATTGGCTTAAATTTGAGTGGATATAAATTATTCATGCCGGATAATTTTTTGACAAAAGTAAACTTTGTATAAGATTATTAAAAATCAGGTATCAGCGATTTGTGTATTTTTGTGCTTTAAAAACAGAGAATGAAAAGTATTTGTGTTTTTTGTGGCTCCTCAATGGGTAAGAAATCTGTTTATAGAGAAGATGCCGCAAAGTTGGGAAAACTGATAGGAGAGAGTGGTAATCGCCTTGTTTTTGGGGGAAGCAATATTGGTCTTATGACAGTTATTGCTGATGAAGTGATGCGTAATGGTGGAGAAACAATCGGTGTGATGCCGGGTCATCTTGTATCAAAAGAGATAGCTCATCAGGGTCTTACTGAGTTTATTGCTTGTGATACCATGGCGGAACGGAAACAGATAATGGGTGATCTTTCAGATGCTTTTGTTGCCATGCCCGGCGGGTTTGGAACACTCGACGAGCTTGCAGAAGTGCTCACATGGTTGCAACTTAACCTCTCTGAAAAGCCCGTGGCCATATTAAATACCGATGGCTTTTATAACCATCTTTTGGCATGGCTGGATCGTTCCCGTGATGATGGTTTCCTTCGCCCTGAACACCGACACAATATTATCGTTGCTGATACTCCGGAAGAACTGATGGAGAAACTTTTCTCCTTTGAATTTGAGGAAGTGCCCACTAAATGGGTCGATGAAATACGAAAAGATTCAGGGCACGATGTCCAAATATAACCCTGAAATAGAAATTCGGGAGGCTTCTGTCGAAGAAGCATTTCTTGTTGCCGGAATGATTCCGGAACTGCACAGCCGATATGCTATTAATCAGTGGAAAGAGAAGCTCAACGATAAAAAGTATCTTATCCTTATTGCTTTTATCAATGATGTGCCTGCAGGATTTAAAGTTGGTTATGATAAATGGAATGATAACAGATTCTATAGTTGGATTGGTGGCGTAGTACCTGAATTTCGCAGAAAGGGTGTTGCGTTGGAATTGCTGGAGGAGATGGAACAACATGCTTTCTCAACCGGGTATTCTGTTTTGGAGATGAAAACCTATAATCATCATAAAGAGATGATCTTTTTTGCCCTGAAGCATGGATTTTCTATTTACGCGGCAAAGAAGGATCCAAAAGTTGACGATATCGCACTATATTTAAGAAAAGAAATACAAAACAGATAATGATAATATTTGGAATTACCGGAACACTGGGCGCAGGAAAGGGAACCATTGTGGAGTACCTTATATCAAAATATAACTTTGAGCACTACTCTGTTCGCGCATACCTGATTGAGCGTATTGAAGAAAAAGGACTCCCTGTAAATCGTGACAGCATGGTTGTTGTTGCCAATGAGCTTCGGGCCAGCGAATCACCCTCATTTATCATTGATGAGCTCCATAAAAAAGCCGTTGAAAGTGGTAAAAACTGCATTATAGAAAGTATTCGTACGCCCGGAGAAGTAGAATCATTACGAAAGAAAGAGAACTTCTGGCTTATCGCTGTGGATGCCGATCCAAAAGTGCGGTATGAGAGAATTACAGCCCGAAAATCAGAAACCGATAATGTGAGCTTTGACGCTTTTGTGGAGAATGAGAAACGGGAAATGACCTCCTCCGATCCCAACAAGCAAAATCTTTCAAAGTGTATTGAGATGGCGGATTTTGTAATTGATAACTCCGGTAGTCTTTTTGACCTTCAGCAAAAGGTTGAAGATGTTTTGAAGAAAACTTAGTTTAATAATTAATATTCAATAAGTAATCAGTAATATATAAAGAAAGAAAAAATTTGTAATTAATAATTTTATCCTTATAACTTTCCTTAATTATTACTTATTAATTATTATTTATTGAATATTAATCAACTCTTTTTCCCATTCTCAAGCTTTAGCGAAGCAGTTTTAATACTTTGCGTGAAAATTGCCAATAGCTGGTCTGTTTCTGCAATAGTTTTTATGACGTATCGTGGATCTTTTACAAGTGGTTTTTTTTTGATGATTTTCAGACACACTTTTGTTTCCTTAAGCTCTTTCAGTACGATTTTAATTTTATGAATAAAATCTTTTTGTGATTCTGCAGACTGAGCTTCAGCATAGTTTAATGCCGGAGAAGCACTGCATCGTAGTATTTGTCCAACAATATATTTTCCATATGGTGAATTTTCCACCTTCTCAGTAAGATCCCAAACCAAGATTGCAAAATCCACAAGCCGGTCCTCCAGATCAAATATTTTTTTCATATCGTTTATTTTTCTTCTTAATGCAAAAAAAGCAAAAACGTTACCCTATATTTTTGTTAATAATTAATATTCAATAAGTAATCAATAATATTTAAAGAAAGTAAAAAAATTAGTAATTAATAATTCAATCGTTATAACTTTCCTTAATTATTACTTATTAATTATTATTTATTATATATTAATCAACCGGCATTGATCATTGGGAAGGTTTAGCTATGCTGATTTGCTAATCATGTAATAGAAGTCAATTAACTGTTTTTCATCAGAATACATTCTGTTAATAATTAATATTCAATAAGTAATCAGTAATATTTAAAGAAAGTTAAAAAATTAGTAATTAATAATTTAATCGTTATAACTTTCCTTAATTATTACTTATTAATTATTATTTATTGAATATTAATCAACTCTTTGTCCCATTCTCA
>PKSY01000187.1 GCA_002869405.1 Marinilabiliales bacterium | reverse complement strand
TGATAGTTTTCAGTTGTTGGTTGTTGGTTGTTTGTTGTTGGTTGTTTGTTGTCGGTTTGTTGGGTTTAAACCGACAACTGCTTAGTGCCAACGGACATACTATCCCCTCCAAATCTTCGTTCTATTCATAAACATGCAGATGTTGATAAAAAAACGCTTTTCAAATTAATGCCTCTGAAATCATTACTACTTTAGTATTTGAATCCATAATTGAATTTTTATCCTTATGAAGAAAATATCTTTCCTCATCATTGTACTTCTTTTAAGCTGGAGTAGCACCCTGTTTGCACAGAAAACAGCAATATACGACGAACCGGGAAATACTTACCGGATAGCACTTGAACTGTTTGATAATGAAAAATACAGCCCGGCAAAAGACCTTTTTGAAGAAATAGAAGCTTCCGTAGGAATTACTCCTGCAATGGCCGTATCTGCTCAGTTTTATAAGGCTGTTTGCGCTGCACGGCTTTTTAATGACAACGCCGAGGATCTCCTCGAAAATTTTGTCAGCCAAAATGGCGAAAAAAGCCTCGCCTCCGAAGCCTGGTTTGAACTCGCCCGCGTTCAGTATAATAAACGGTCTTACCGAAATGCCCTTAGCTCTTTTGAAAACGTAAACTTCTTCGGGCTGAAAAAGGATAAAGTTGCGGAATATTACTTTAAAACAGGTTATTGCTACCTAAAAACCGACGACCTCAGGAAGGCAAAGGCGGCATTCTACGAAATTAAGGATGGTGATAACCTTTACAGTGGCCCGGCAAATTATTATTATGCGCATATAAATTTCGAAGAGGGAAATTATGAAACTGCCCTCAAGAGTTTTACCGCACTACTCGACGATGAGGATTTTGGTGCAATTGCCCCACACTATCTTATCAGAATATATTTCGCTCAGGAAAAATATGACCGTGTTATTGAGCTGGCCTCTGAGCTTAATCCCGATGCCGGTGATGAAAAATCAAAAGAGATTCTCCGCCTTGTAGGTGAATCATATTATCATCTTGGTGATTATGAGGAAGCATTGCCATGGCTAAAGAAATTTATTACAAACCCCGACAGAAATGCATGGTATCAGCTGGGCTTCAGCTACTATAAAACTGGTCGCTACAGCGAGGCAATACCCTGCTTCGAAAAAGTTACTAATCCTAATGATGATGAACTGGCTCAGAATGCTTTCTACCACCTCGGTGATTGCTATGTGAAAACTGACCAGAAGAAATTTGCCGGAACAGCATTCAAGGCAGCATATGCTATTAAAGGTAATCAAACCCTGCGTGAAGATGCACTGTTTAATTATGCTAAGCTTTCATATGAGTTGTCTTATGATCCTTATAATGAGGCTATTGAGGCAATGCAGGAGTACCTTGCAGATTATCCGGATTCTCCGCGTAAAGATGAAGCATACTCCTACCTGGTGAATCTTTTCCTCGTAACAAGAAATTATGATGACGCACTATTATCATTGGAAAAAATTGATGATAAGAACCAGCAGATGAAGTCAGCATACCAGCAGATAACCTATAGCCGTGCAATTGAATTGTTTAAAGAGGCCCGGTATGAAGAGTCTGTAGAATTTTTTAACAAATCTATGCTGTATAATACCGATGCTGAGATGTCGGCAACAGCACTCTTCTGGGAAGCCGAGGCAATGTTCAGAATGGGTGATTATACCGGGGCATTGAAAAAGTTTAAAGCTTTCATGGTTACTCCGGGAACTTACAGCCTGGAGCTCTATCCGCGGGCAACTTATAATATTGCATATTGTTATTTCAAACAGAAAGATTATGCCTCTGCACTGACAAATTTCAGGAAATTCACCTCTTCCTCCCGCGTGGATGATCAGATGCTTAAAGCTGATGCATATGTGCGGTCAGGCGACTGCTTTTTCGTGAATAAAAGATACGAAGATGCCATCAATGCCTATAACACAGCCATTGATATGAATGCTTATGATAAGGATTATGCATTATATCAAAAATCTATTTCGCTTGGCGCGATAGGTAACTTTGCAGGGAAAGCCTGGATACTTAAAACACTGGTAAAACTTCCTGAAAAATCACCGTTGCGTGATGATGCAATCTTTGAACTTGCAACAACGTATATTGTTATGAATGAGACAGATAATGCCCTGCAGTACTTCCAAATGCTGTATACCGATTATCCACGATCAAGCTATGCCATCACAGCACTACAGAAAACAGGTCTGATATATTATAACCAGAATAAAAACACAGAAGCAATCGCTGTGTTAAAGCAGGTGGCAGAAGGATACCCGCAGTCGCCGGAAGCTAAAGAAGCACTCGCCAGTCTCAGAAATATCTATGTGGATATGGGCCGTGTGGATGAGTATTTTAATTATGCGAAAAATATCAGCTATGCCGATATCAGTTATGCTGAACAGGATTCACTAACCTATATCGCTGTGGAAAATAAATATATGGACGGAGATTGCGACTTTGCCGTAAATGGTTTTCGCTCTTACCTGGAAAAGTATCCCGAAGGTGCATTTATTATCAATGCAAATTATTATAAAGCAGATTGTGAGTACCGCAATAATAATATTGCTGCAGCACTTGAAAACTATGAGGCTGTTGCTTCCGCACCACGAACACGTTTTACTGAAAATGCCCTTGTGAAAGCTTCAGCCATAAGGTTTGCTCAGGAAGAGTATGTGAACGCTCTGGCTCATTATGAAGACCTGCTGGAAGTTGCTGAATTTCCTGAGAATATTCTGGCAGCAAAGGTCGGACTTATGAGATCCAATGCTGCAATGGGTAACTATGAACCAGCCATCGAAGCTTCTCTAAATGTGTTGGCAGAAAAGACTGCAGGCGAACGATTGTTGACCGAGGCACATATGACAATAGCCCGCGCAGCATATGCATTGGATGACTTTAATAACGCACTTGCTGAGTATAAGATAGTTGTGGAGCGCGACCGTGGCGACCTCGGTGCAGAAGCAAAGTATTTTGTATGTCTGATTAATTTTAAATCCGGTGATCTGGATAAAGCAGAAGAAGAGGTATTTAGTCTTATTGAGAATTTTAGCTCCTCTGATTACTGGTTTGCTCGCGCTTTTATTCTTCTCTCCGATATTTATGTTGAAAAGGATAACCTCTTCCAGGCCAGACAAACGCTTCAGAGTATTATAGATAACTACAATGGTGAGGATCTGGTATTGGAAGCACAGGAAAAACTCAACGTTATTCTTGAAATGGAAAAAGAGGAAATCGAAGCATTATCGGGTGACTCAACAGAAATTCAGGTCCCCGAACCTGCAGAGAGTGACACCTTAACTGAAGAATTTTAATCATAGAAAATATTGCATCATGAAAATGATAATTCCCTTTAATAAAAAACGATTTTCAGATTTGATCGCAGTGATCGCAGTTTTACTGATTATTCCGGGTTTTGTTTCAGCCCAGGAACCTGATCCGTATTCTGAAGAAGTGACTATTATTGCACCATATCAGCCATCGGTGGAAGATGCCAATAAACTGAACATTGAACCTCAGTTTGAATCACCGCAAATCGATAAACCACAAATTACATACGGGATTCTTTCTTCAAGAGTACCCACAAGGTATACTCCCGGGTCTTTGCGTCCGGCATCTATTACCGGAGAACCAATTTCCAAACTCTACAGAAATTACATAAAAGGCGGTTTTGGAAATTACTGGACACCTTATCTGGAACTCTATGCGGGGTCACTAAGGCATAAGAAAAATACTTTTTCCGTAGGAATGAAGCACCACTCCTCAAATGGTAGCATAAAAAATTACGGTCCATCGCAGTTTAGCCAAAACAGCATCGATATTAATACCGGAAGAGTGATGAAAAAATATATATTCTCTGCTTCACTGGGTTATGATCGCGATGTGTATCATAATTATGGATATATGCCTCTGGATTCAACTCAGGAGTATGATAAGGATTCAATAAAGCAACGTTTCCAAACCCTGTCTGCGGGGATTATGTTTAAAAGCAGGGAGTCACGGAAAAGTAAAGGGAAACATTATTTCGGGTTGAATTACAATCTTTGGAACAGCAGATATGATCTCACCGAACATGATGTGAACCTCAAAACCGGATTTATACGCTATACAGAAGTGGTTAATGTGCTTGATAGTGAGGAATTTGGAGTTGATGTGGATGCACACTACTATAATGAACAGTATGATTCTGTTAACAATCATGCCATCATCAGTGCTTTGCCATATCTGAAAATCGGAATGAAAGAATATACCCTGAAGCTCGGAGCAGGTCTGCATCAGCTTATAGCCGACGAGAATATTTTTTATGTGAGCCCTGAAATAGAGTTGCAGATTAATGTGATACCTGATGCAATGAAACTCTATGCCGGAGTTACAGGAGGCGTAAAAAAGAATACCCTTGCGGCACTTTCAGCACAAAATCCATTTATCACTCCGGGCTTACGATCGTCGGTAACCACAATGCCTTATAAAGCATATGGTGGAGTAAACGGTAAAATCGGTAGTAATATGGATCTGAATGTGAACTTTGAAGCCGGAGCAATGGATAATATGCCGTTTTTTGTGAATGTGCCCTGGCAGTTTGATACCAGTACTATTGCCGATAATGCGTTTGATGTGGTTTTTGATGATGTTACCTTCTATCATGTGCATGCCTCATTCCTCTATCGGTTTAGTGAAGTTGTAAACGGGCGCCTCTACGGCGATTATTATGCCTACACCATGACTACCCTTCAGGAGCCGTTTCATACACCAGAAATGATTGCCGGGTTTGAGCTGAAATATAACTTTATGGATAAAATTGCAGCAAATGTTGATCTCTTCTACTGCGGAAATCAGTACAGCGCTTCTCTTGACCCGAAAACCATGGTGCTTACGACTGCAGGATATGAAATTGATCCGTATATGGATATCAGCATTGGTGCGAATTACCGCTTCTCAAAGCCATTGTCTTTCTTCCTGAATGTGAATAATATTCTGAACAATCACTACGAATATCGTTACGGATATCCTGCTCAGGGAATTAACTTCCTTGTTGGGGCTTCGTATGCCTTTTAAGTTATTGATAAACAGGCACGTATATATTATTGATTTTTCGTTGATAAAAACATTTTTATCCGGTTCATCATTTTTTGGTGAAACCGGATTTTTTCAGTAAATTTGTATGTTTTGTTTAAGAAGTGTAATTTATTGATTATGAGTGAGATAGAAAACAACATTACGCCAGGGAATCAGCAATATAATGCGAATAATATTCAGGTACTCGAAGGGCTTGAAGCGGTAAGGAAAAGACCTGCCATGTATATCGGAGATGTGAGTTCGAAAGGTCTCCATCATCTCGTAAATGAAGTTGTGGATAACTCCATCGATGAGGCTCTTGCAGGTCATTGCGATCACATCGAAGTTATAATACACGAAGATAACTCCATATCTGTAAGAGATAACGGACGTGGTATACCGGTAGATTTCCATGAAAAAGAAAATCGATCAGCACTCGAAGTTGTTATGACTGTGCTCCATGCCGGTGGTAAGTTTGATAAAGGATCTTATAAAGTTTCCGGCGGTCTTCACGGTGTCGGTGTATCCTGTGTTAACGCACTCTCGGATAAACTTGGTGTTACCGTATACAGAGAAGGGAAAATCTATGAACAGGAGTACGAGCGTGGTGTGCCTCAGTACGATGTTAAAGAAATTGGTACTACCGAAGAACGAGGTACACTTGTTCACTTTCATCCCGATGCCGATATATTTAATGTGTCGGAATATAATTATGATATTCTGGCCAACCGTTTGCGCGAACTTGCTTTCCTGAATAAAGGTATTACCCTTTCTATTACTGACCTCAGGACAAAAGATGAAAACGGTGATTACCCCTCAGAATCCTTTCTTTCTGAAAACGGACTTGCGGACTTTATTAAGTATCTTGATGCAACCCGTGAACGACTGATGCCTGACCCTATCAGTATTGAAGGTGAAAAAAACGATGTGCCTATCGAAATCTCTATGCAGTATAATACCTCTTTTGCAGAGAATATCCATAGCTATGTTAACAATATCAATACAATTGAAGGCGGTACACATCTTTCAGGTTTTCGTCGTGCCCTTACACGCACTTTGAAATCTTACGCTGAAAAATCCGGTATGCTGGCTAAACTTAAGTTCGATATAAATGGTGATGACTTTCGTGAAGGACTTACCGCTATTATCTCTGTTAAAGTTGCAGAACCCCAGTTTGAAGGTCAAACAAAAACAAAACTGGGTAACTCGGATGTAATGGGTGCCGTAGACCAGATGGTTAGCGAGATGCTTGGCCATTTCCTGGAAGAAAATCCCAAAGAAGCTAAAACCATCGTTAACAAGGTTATACTTGCCGCAACAGCACGCCATGCCGCTCGTAAAGCACGTGAACTTGTTCAACGTAAAAACGTGCTCTCAGGCAGCGGTCTTCCCGGTAAACTCTCCGACTGCTCAGAAAGAAATCCGGAACTCTGTGAAATATACATCGTGGAGGGTGACTCGGCAGGTGGTACTGCAAAGCAGGGCCGTGACAGAACTTTCCAGGCTATTCTGCCTCTGCGTGGTAAAATCCTCAACGTAGAAAAAGCTATGCAACATAAAATCTTCGAGAATGAGGAAATAAAAAATATATTTACCGCACTCGGAGTAAGTATTGGGACAGAAGATGATTCCAAAGCACTTAACCTCCTAAAACTCCGATACCACAAGGTTGTGATTATGACCGATGCCGATGTGGACGGTTCGCATATCGCCACACTTATTCTGACTTTCTTCTTCCGTTACATGAAAGAGATGATAGAGAATGGTTATGTGTATATCGCAACACCACCGCTTTATCTAATCAAGAAGGGCAAAGAAGAACGCTACTGCTGGTCAGAGGAAGAACGTGAAGCCGTTGTTCGCGAATACAGCGTGAATGGCACAGAGAAGGGCGTACATATTCAGCGATACAAGGGTCTTGGTGAAATGAACGCCGAACAGCTCTGGAACACAACCATGGATCCGGAACATCGTACTCTGCGTCAGGTAACCATTGAAAATGCTACAGAAGCAGACCGTATCTTCTCCATGCTCATGGGCGATGAAGTACCACCGCGCCGTGAATTTATCGAGAAAAATGCTAAATATGCTAATATCGACGTGTAGATAATTTAGGTGGGCTCGGCTCAGGCACTTCCTGAAGACCTGTCAGGTTTTCAAAACCTGACAGGTCTGGGTTCAAAACCTGACAGGTCTGGGTTCAAAACCTGACAGGTCTATAACGATATACAAGAGAATCCCGTTAGGTTTATAACCTGGCGGGGTTTTGTTTTTGGGCTGTCTGGCAAGCCTCTCAAAAAAAACTTTTCCCGGCATGGGTAACATTTCCCACTTTTTTGCATTAACACATACCAAATGATGTGAGATGAGATTTGTGTGGTTGGTTTTTTTGGTCATCGTTTTTTGTGATGCTGATGCGCAGGTTCTGCGGGTAATGGGAACGAGGTCCACAGCGTGTGGTGGATGTTTGAGTGTGATGGTTGGACCTGAATGTTTTCCCGATAACCCTGCAGCCCTGGCGCGTCAGAATGATGGGTTTATTGCCTTTGATGCTGCTAACAGTTACCTGCTGCCGGCATCGACAACCTTTGTCGCCGGCGGGGCTGTTGCAGTATACCACACTAACCTCTCTCTCGGTATCGCCTATTCCGGAGATGAATTTTTTCACGAGACATTCGTTTCAGCACAGGCATCAAAATGCCTCTTCCGCACGCTGCTTGCCGGCGTGCGGATAAAATATCACTCCCTTTTTCAGGGTGACAGTTACGGGAAATCCCATGGCGCATCAGCAGATGCCGGTTTGATATGGGAAATCTCTGATAAAACAGCATTCGGAATCTTTCTATGTAATCCGTTTTCCGTTTCTTTTAGTTCCGACAAGTCTTTGTCAGGGATTGCCTGTGTGGCTTCCGGTGTGTGTTTTCATACCGGGCCACACTCTCTCGTAATTGCTGAAATTGAAAAAATGCCCACCCGTCCCGTTAACATTAAAGCAGGTATGGAATGGGATTTTTCCGGGAACTTTGTTTTCCGGTGTGGAGCTCAGTATGCCACCAGAATGATATCATTCGGATGTGGATTTGTTTTAAACAACATACGAATTAATATCGCTGTCAGTAATTCCTTAATCCCGGGTTCACAATTTACATTTTCTTCCCTCTACGAGTTTGCAAAGCGATGAGACGAGTCTTTTTATTACCGGCTTTGCTCTTCCTTGTCGTTTCGCTTACAGCACAAGTGGATGAAGAACGCTATTTTGAGATGATTGAGAATTCAGGAGATGATGAAGATGCAGTGACAAATGCAATGGAACAGCTCTCAGGGCAATCCTCGGGACTTCTTAATCTGAATACTGCAGACTCTGATCTTCTTGAACAGTTATTGTTGGTATCCCACGAGCAGGCGATGGATTTGGTCTTTTACCGAGATTTGTGGCCTCCTGTGCTAAGTATAAATGAGTTGTTTTTGCTGGATAGCTGGGATAGCGCTACAATTTACCGCATAGCCCCATTTGTGACAACACCCTTTGAGCAACCTGCTGATTCTATTACTCGTGATGATCTGTTCGAATATGCAGATCATAAACTGCTATTACGTTTTTCAGGAAAGGCGCCGGGAAAAGCTGAGGATACAGTGTCACGATATGACGGGAATCAACAAAAGATGTTGTTTAAATACTCATACAATGCGGATGACAGAATATTCGCAGGTCTTGTGGCAGAGAAAGATCCCGGAGAGCCTTTCAGCTTTGAAGCGGGGAGGAGAGGTTTTGATTATTATGCCGGATACCTGCTTTATAAAGGCAGAAAGTTTATCGATGAGGCTGTTGTCGGAGATTATAATCTTCAGTTTGGACAGGGATTGACTTTCTGGTCGGGTTTTGCCCTTTCCTCAGGCGTTGAGATGACCTCGGGCAGAAGAATACCACTTAATATTCGTAGGCATTCTGGGACCGAAGAGAATGACTTTCTGCGCGGCGCGGCATGCAGCATAAAGTATAAGCGAATAAAGACAACAATTTTCGGGTCTGCACATCGCCGTGATGCCAACATGACGATGACGGATTCTGTAAATGGACAAAACTATTACACCGGATTTAAAAGTGGCGGGTATCACAGAAACGGGGATGAACTTGACGAGAAGAATAACCTGAAAGAATACCTTGCAGGAGGAAATATGAATCTGAGTTTTGGAAACCTAAGGCTGGGTGCAACCGCATGTTTACAGAAGATTGATGGATTCATTGAAGAGAAAACCGGAGCATCGGACTGGTATAAATTTCATGGTAATCAGAATTTGAACATCGGAGTTGATTTTGTTGCAGCAATGAAAAAACTGCTTTTTTATGGCGAAGCAGCGATGTCGGCAAACGGAGCAAAGGCAATAGTATTTGGAGCTGACCTTTTTCCGGATACCAGAATAAACTATTCGTTACATATTAGGAGTGTCGAAGCTGATTTCCAAAATTTACACAGCAACATTTTCAGGTTGTCATCCGGGGCAAATCAACAGGGAATATATCAGTCAGTGCTTTTACACCTGGGTAATGGATTTTCGTTCTCAGGATACCTGGATTTCAATAGAACTTTTGCCAATAAAACCGGTTGTCATAAGCCTCTTTCTGAAGTCCGTTCTTCATGGCGCCTCAATTATGCGTATAAAAGAGATGTAAAAGCGTATCTGCAGGGTACTTATAAATGTTATGATGATGACAATGGTACTGTAAATAATTATACATGGAGTACTATACGGGAGTCAGTCTGGAGCGGAAGGCTGCACTTTGTTTTTGATGTTTCGGGGATTTTCCGGATTCAACATCGCCTGGCATATACCTGCGCCGGAGATGGTAGTGGCGACGGCTTTTTGAGTTATCTTGATTTACGGATTCATCAAATCAGACTGCCTGTAACACTTTCGCTGCGTTATACTCAGTTTGAAACGGATGGCTTTTCCTCACGTATCTACAGTTATGAATCTGATGTGCTCTATAGTTTTTCTGTACCTGCATATTATGATAGTGGAAAATCAGTGTATCTCTGTTTTTCCTGGAAACCAGTAAGAAGAGTTACGATCTATGGCAGGGCTTCCATGCTTTTTAATCCCGAAAGGGAAAGAATTATTGATAAAAAATTTGCGCTGCAGCCCGGATACTCATTGCAGCTAAGGGTTTCGTTATGAGTTTTCCGGATATGATATGTTCCGGATTCGGGAGTACTGATACAAGTCAGGTTGTCTTGATATTGAAAGGCTAACACCTGCATGTCTATAATTGGTAAATAGAAATTAATTTGGATTTATGTATCTAATTAGATACTTTTACGGAAGGAATTATAATGGCACCAACAATTGATATTGTTGACGGTATCAGAATACTTTTTTATAACGGTGAGCATTGGCCGCCGCATTTTCATGCAATATATAATGAATATGAAGTTATTATTGATATTCAAAAAACTACTGTTATTGCAGGGCAGATGCCGAAAAAAGCATTGAAGAAAGTATATATTTCGTTAGCAGAGAATAAAGGTTGGGCTGTTGATATTTTTTTTGAACTTAATCCGGAGTTAAGATGAGAAAGACTATTAAAATGCCACGAATATTGAAAATAAACTGGACTGATGATCTTTTCATAAGTGTGGTATTTAACAACGGAGAAAGCAGAGTAATAGATTTTAAAATGCTGCTTGATAAACTGAATCTGATTGAGGGTTCACCGGCGAGAGTATTGTATTCAAAAGATGAGTTTGCAGAGGTTACGATAAAAGATAATACACTGTCATGGGATAATGTTGAGCAATGTATCACCATGAAAGATGGGAACAAAATCAGAACTTCGTATCAAATAGGTCCCGATGTTCTTTTGCAATATAGTGAACCTGAATTTCCCGGTAAAGGAATAAATATTGGAGGAAGGATTAAAACCGCAAGAATTTCTTTAGGTTTAACACAAGAGGAATTGGCAATTATGAGCGGTACTTCCCGAACCTATATAAGTAGACTGGAAAATAATAAATCAGATATTGAACTTGGGACGTTAAGGAAGATTATCGAAACCGGTTTAGGTAAAAAGCTGGAAATACGGATCTCATAATTGTGAATGAGTGTTCTTCCCAAATATTAGGATTTAATAAAAAACCATCCCTGAGTCATTTCAGGGATGGTTCAATGCGGTCTGTTTCTTACAATTTTTGTCGGATTACCGCTCCGACCAGGCGGTCTGCAGGTCTATTTCTCAGTCTCCTCGAATTTATCCATACCTTCAATCTGCATGGTTTCACCAATTTTGGAGATAGTATTCATGTCGATAACACCAGTAAAGCTCATTAATACAACGTCTTCTGTGTCAATGACTAACATAAGAAACTCACTGATAGTGCCGTCTTTTTCCTGATTGGCAAGGAATTTTACATCGGAGTCACCATCCTTTACTGTCATAAGTTCCAGATAGTTTTTTGGAGTATTCTGAGCAATATCCTTGCGGAAACGAAGACATAGGTCGCTGCCGGCATTTTCACAAGTAAGAATACGCAGACCTGTTAATTGCTTCATTGCGGCCATTGCTTCATCGAACTCCTCCTGGTCATCCACATCCACCTGGATATTGGTGTTTGCAAGGAGCTGAAACATTTGTGGCCCGATGTTGACAGTAGTAAAACCGTCTTTTCCGGAGTACTTTTCAAATACGCTCTCGAGGGCACTCTGGCCAACCACAAAAAGTGGGAGCATTGCAATAAGTAAAACAAAGATTTTTTTCATGATATCAAGCTTTAAGTTTATAAATGGTTCTATTTATCAGTATTTGGAATTTCATGCATGTTTTGAAATGCTTTATAACCTTTATTGAAATAATGTACTTTGGCAGCTTTTTCCATGCTGTTGTTTAACATCTGAATTTTCGAAACGGGTTCGGTAGCCTTTGATACCTGGTTGAGGTATTGAAAGTTAGTCATTCCTTTTCCCATATTTTTATTTACCTCGGCAAAAGCACTTGTAACTATCTGCATCGCTAACATAGGATCCTCAACAGTACTTTTCATCCCTGTAGGTTTTATAGTTTGTTGGAAACCAATTAGTAGGATAAATGCAGCTGCTATCCCTGAAGTAATATACATTCTGATATTAAAGGATCGGTTTAGTTTTCTCTTTTTCTCTTCCTGATCAATTCTTGCAAGAATTTTCTCTTCAAGATTATCAGAAGGTAAAGTATTGCTGAATTTATCTATGGATAAGAAATACTCTTTTAAAGGAGCTATCTCTTCAGGAATGCTAACTCCGGCGAGGAAAAAATCTCTTATCTGATTTTCCTCCTGCAGTGATGTATTTCCTTCGAAATATTTATCAATAAGTGACAGAATCATTTCCGTATTCATAAGATTCTATTTTTATCAGTTTGTTGCGCAGCGTTTTTCTGGCTCTTGAAAGCACTACGCGAATGTTATTATAATTAATGCCTGTTAGCTCTTCAATCTCTTTTAATTCCAGGCCTTCCACGTCTCTCATATGGAAAACAAGTTGTTGTTGTTCAGGTAATTCAGGAAGGATTTTTTTAAGAATCCCCATGAGATCACTTTCTTCAGAGTGTTTTTCCGGAGAGGTGCCTCCTGAACGAGCTACAACTTTGTCTAAACCTACTTCTGAGCGACGCTTCGCTTTCAGTTGATCGAGACAAAAGTTTTTCGTCATGGTAACTGCCAGAGCCTCAATGCTGCGGTATTTTTCCAGTGACGATCTCATTTTCCAAAGTTTCACAAAGATTTCCTGTACTGCGTCTTCTGCATCATCAGTATCTTTCAGATACCCTAATGCCAGCCGGAAAAGCCGCCCCTTAAGGGGTAGCACCTCTTTATGAAATTTTTGTTGGTCCATTCAGAATTGCAGACGAGATGATTTTATTGTTGTTACACTGCAAGGTAGAAAAAGATTTTTACTTTTGGCAATGCAATGGAACAGGTGCAGATTTGTCATATGGATGATCATTTTGTGGTGGTTAATAAACCACCGGGAATGCTTGTGCATAAAACGAATATGGATATCAACGTGAAAATAACGCTAATGCAGATTCTTGGTAATCAGCTTGGAAGGAAAGTATATCCTGTACACCGCCTTGACAAGGGTACTTCGGGGACAAATATTTTTTCTTTTGATGCACAGACGTCAGATTACTTCAGGCTTGCTTTTATTGAGAAGAGAGTGGAGAAAATATACTATGCCATTTGCCGCGGATGGCTTGATGAAGAAGTGCTTGTGGATCATCCGGTTTATACAAGCACCCTGAAAAACAAGGCCGAAGCAGTGACCAGAATAACACCTTTGGCACAGGCAGAAATTGATGTTTCGGTAGGTCCGTATGAAAAATCGCGCTATACACTTGTCAAGGCTGAACCACAAACCGGCAGGTGGCATCAGATCCGTCAACATTGTAGTCATTTGCGTCATCCTATCATTAAAGATGGCCGTCATGGAGATTACCGGCATAACAGGATGTTTTTGGAAAGGTATGGTGTTGAGTCAGTATTGCTTCATGCAGGGCAAATTAGCTTTGAACATCCTGATGAACTTATAAGTGTTTGCACCACAGCTAAATTTCCTAAGTTCTGGATTCCAGTGCTTAGCGATATGGGTTGGTTTTATCTTCCTGAATTACAATCTTTTCTTTAAGATTTTCTCTTGCGAATTTTGATTTGGTTAACCCACTTTTTTAATTATTTTTGCATCTTAACGAAGAAAATGTAGAACAAAATCCATAACAATTCAATACTAATTTAAACTCAGTATTATGCTCAAAAATCATCCAAAAGGATTATTCGTAGCGCTGTTTGCCAATATGGGTGAGCGCTTCGGATACTACACGATGTTGGCTATCTTTGTACTGTTCCTGCAGGCGAAGTATGGTTTTGCTTACGAAACCGCAGCCCAGTATTTCGGGATTTTTCTGGCTTTCGTATACTTTATGCCTCTTATTGGTGGTATTATCGCTGATAAGGTGCTAGGGTATGGAAAAACAATTAGCTTGGGTCTGATTGTCATGTTTGTAGGTTATTTGCTTATCGCAATGCCATCATCCTGGTCACTTGAAACTCCTCGCAACGGCCTTCCACTTGTAATTGGTGGTCTGGCTGTAATCTCTCTTGGTACAGGCCTCTTTAAAGGTAACCTTCAGGCTCTGGTAGGTAACCTTTACGATGCAGATCCGAAATTCGACAAGTACCGTTCTCTCGGTTTTAATATCTTCTACATGGGTATCAATGTGGGTGCCATGTTTGCTCCTACTGCTGCTCAGGCGGTTAGTAATTTTATGCTTAGGGGTTCTAATCTTACCTATAGTGGTGCTATTCCTAAGCTTGCTCATAATTTCCTTGATGGATCTATTACACCGGCTGAAACTACTGAGTTGACAAGACTTGCCAGTGAGCAGTCAGCCTTTACAGGTGATCTTGCACAATTTTCTAATTATTATATTAACGAACTTTCAAATGCTTATCATTGGGCATTTGGTGTGGCGTGTATCTCTCTTGTAGCTTCTATGCTTATATTCTGGGGTTTCCGTAAGTATTATAAAGCTGCTGATATGACTGAAAAGCAGAAAGCTGCCAGTGAAGAGCATAAGGATAAAATGATTGTGCTAAGCAAGGAAGAAACTCGCAGACGTATGACTGCATTAGGTCTTGTAATGTTTGTGGTGATTTTCTTCTGGATGGCATTCCATCAGAATGGAGCTGCTATGACAGCCTTTGCACGAGATTATACACAGGATACTGTTAGTAAAGGTACTAATATCTGGTTTGACCTCTTTGGACTTTTGCCAATTGCACTTTCAGTGCTTGGATTAGTCCTTTTCTTTATGAAGAAAAACGCTCGTGCACTACGTATAGGTGGTCTTGTGATGTTTGCTGCATTTGGAGTTATCGCTTATTTCCGCATTGCCGGGTATGATGGTGTAAACCCATTCACTCCACAGATGTTTCAACACTTTAACCCATTCTTTATTGTTGCTGTAACACCTATAATTGTTAGTCTTTTCAGCTGGATGGCCAAGAAAGGTATTGAACCCTCTGATCCAAAGAAAATTGGTATTGGTATGATTATCACGGCAATTGGATTTACTGTGCTTGTAGTTGGATCATTAAGCCTTGCAGGTATGGCGCCTGGCGATATTGGTGAAACACGCGTTGATTCCGCATTTGCCGTAAGCCCGTACTGGCTAATCAGCACTTATTTTATTCTGACTATTGCAGAGCTTTTCCTGAGTCCGATTGGTCTTTCATTCGTTTCGAAGGTTGCTCCTCCTCAGTACAAGGGTCTCATGCAGGGTGCTTGGCTCGCAGCTACCGCTATTGGTAACTATGGAGTGGCACTTGTTGGTATCCTTTGGAACAAACTTCAACTTTGGCAATTCTGGGGATTACTGGTTGTCTTCTGTCTTTTGGCAGCAATGTTCATCTTCAGTATCCTTCGTCGTCTTGAGAACGCTACCAAAGCATCTGCATAAGCACTTGCTTTAATCAATATTCATCCCGCCCGGCACACCCGTCAGGCGGGATTTTTTTATTTACCTTTGCGCCATGATTTATCCCTGGGGGCATAAAAGGCGGTTCAACGCATATTCTGAATATTTCCGGAGTACTTTTGGCCATAGAGTTCAAAAACTCTCCATCGACGCAGGATTCTCTTGTCCAAACAGGGATGGAACCGTTGGCACAGGCGGATGTACCTACTGCAACTCCGAGGCTTTTAATCCTTCTTATTGCCAGCCTCATAAAAGCGTAACCCAACAACTGA
The DNA here is from genome assembly GCA_002869405.1 of Marinilabiliales bacterium. Classification (GTDB taxonomy): domain Bacteria; phylum Bacteroidota; class Bacteroidia; order Bacteroidales; family BM520; genus BM520. Next base: position 6,088 of record PKSY01000187.1, on the reverse strand, counting down.
ATGAGGGAATAGAATTTCACAGTAAAAGATACCGAAGAACAGACCAATACCTCGCATATTTTCAGCCCTACTCCAACACACATGCACCATTACAGCATCTGCAAAAGCTGTATGAAGAAGCACTACATACTCCAGGTATAGTTGGATTGGTAATTGGCACACGACCCGATTGTGTGGATGAAAGAAAACTCGATTATCTGGCTAAATTATCGGAAGAGAATTATGTGATTGTTGAGTATGGTATTGAGTCGTGTTATGATAAAACATTAAAGCGAATCAATCGCGGGCACACTTTTGCCGATACTGTCCGGGCATTGGAAGAGACTGCCCAAAGAGGTATTAAAACCGGCGGACATATGATATTCGGACTGCCGGGTGAAACCCCAGGGATGATGATGTCAGAAGCATCAGTATTGTCTGAACTGCCACTTGATACAGTAAAATTTCATCAGCTACAGATTGTGAAGGATACGATAATGGCTGAAGAGTATATTAATCGGCCGGAAGAGTTCAAACTCTTTGAACTTGATGAGTATTTGCAGCACATGGCTGATTTCTTAACGCTGCTTCGACCTGATATTGTCATTGAACGCATTGCCGGAGAAGTGCCCCCTGCTTTTTTGCTGGAGCCGCCACGCTGGAAGATACGCTATGACCAGGTACTTCAAAAACTTGAAAAGCTTATGATGGAGCAGGATTTATGGCAGGGAAAGAGTTATAAAAATAAAATGTGATGGGACTCTATATAAAATCGAACGATCTTTTTTCAAATCAGGATATTTCAACACCTGAAGGTCCTGTAGTGATTGGTGTTGAGGTTGAAAATGAGATGAATATGGGTGCAATGATTCGTTTGGCTTGTAATTTTGGTAGCAAAAGGGTCTATTTTTCATACAAGGAAATCCCCTGTCTTAATATTGCGAAAATTAACCGTACTGCCCACAGCAGTCAGAGAAGCATTGACTGGACTGCCTGCAATTATAATAAACTCGTTGAATTAAAAAAGGAGATGCCTTTAATCGCTGTTGAGACTGCGAAGCACGCCACTGATTTAACAAAGACAGCGCTTCCTGAACGCTGTGCAATTCTGGTAGGAGGGGAGTCCTGGGGAATGCCCGAGGAGGTACTTGAACTTTGTGATATGGCTGTTTATATCCCAATGCCGGGCAGCAATAAATCGATGAATGTATCGCATGCCCTGGGCACCGGGTTATATGAATGGTTCCGTCAACAGCACCTGAAATAGTTGATGCGATTATGCGGTTCTCTTTTTTCTGTATGCCAGTACTCCTGCCGTAATAAGCAAAATTCCTCCAATGAAAAGCGGCCAGTTTGATAATGGTGTGGGTGTACCACCCGTTGTTGTGAATTCAAATTCTGTACTGTAAGTAGTGTTGAATTTAAATATTGCCTGATAATCAATGTAAGATCTGATATAGTAATGCTGGCCGGGAGTTAAATTTGTTATTGTTGTAACATATAAGTTACCACCCTGAGGAAGTGATTGTTGCGTACTTCCATCATTCATTGAAATTGTTGGATTCCCGGTGGTGTTCCAAACCAGGCCGGTTATGGCCATTAGCCCACCAGGATCCCCGCTGACAAAGGTTATTTCCGTTGTTGTATTTGTAATGCTTCCAATGTTAAAAATCTCTGTACTACCTTGGCCAACCGTTCCATAAAAATTAAAAGCGAGCTCTGTGTTTTTTATATCGTCGATTTCTGCAACAGGAATGACAAAGTCATAAACCTTATGCGCATATTTTACCTTATCAGTATATGTAAAGACCGTTTGACCATAATCACTTTCTGTTGCAGAAATTCTGTAAGAATTAACATCTGATTGGTTTTTAACATATAGAGTTGCATAGTCTCCGTCAGAATCATTGGTATTATCGCAAGTGATATCCAGTTTTACATAGAGATTCTCTTTATCATTCCAGGCCCAGATATAGGTGTATCCCAAAGGGTGGCCTGTTGCTGGTACTGAGAAGAACTTTTTATAGCAGGACTTTTCATCAAAATCCTTTACAGCATTGAAACTTTTCGGAGTATACGGGTAGAATGAGGCTGTTTCATCAATTTTATCCAGAACACTGTTTGTTTCAGGATAAAAGAAAGGATTCTCCATAAGTTCGCCTTCTATTCTGCCAAATAAATCCAACGTTTCAGGACTATTTTCAATCTGGAATTCAATAGAGTTTTCATTCATGTTTATTAAGTCTCCATCATACGCTGATATCTTCTTTTGTGAATCATGATTCAGGTTAAGAGATTTCAGGTTTCCGTCTTCCGAAATAATAGCATCAATATGCGCTTTGTTGCCATTAACTTTTTTGACAGAGAATTTTTTTGCCTTTTCAGGGATGTTAATAGAATTCTTTCTTACGAACTCATCTGCATAAACAGAGTAGCTGATTATCTCCTCATTATCTTTATTAAAGAAAGTAACCAGAAAATCTCCATTGGGTACCATCTCTGAATGAAGTGGCATTGTTGGTGGTGGGATAGCGAAAAGCTCATCAACCGGGATGTTACTTCCATCCGGTTTGATAAGCCATTCGTTTACTTCATTGTTTGAAACAATGTAAATTTCACTTTTGTGAAATCCGGGCAGGAAATTCAGTGTGATAAAGGCTACTCCGAAAATAGCAAGTAGCATCACGAGTTTAGTACGTGTATTTTTCATAACAGGCAGAGTGAATTTGTGTGTTTTTGTTAGTTGTTGTATGTTGTTGATTTCCAAAGGTACACAAAATATTTCAAATGCCTGTTTTTTTTACCCTACAAAAAAGTCAAAAACATTTCCCAGTTTACTGCTGTCAGTTGCGTATAATTCGGTATAGCTGCAGCGTTTGCAGGTAACTGAGGTGAACTTTTTATTCTGGATGTTAAAAAGTTTTGCTGCAAAGCTTCCTGTTACTCTTATTTCTCCGATTTCGGCTTGTGTATGATTACATTTGGGGCACTTATACTTCATCAGTTTTTCCATCTTCAGTTTCTTTATTTGTCTTTTTTAAACGGCCGGAATCCCGGAGCGCCCTGGCCAGAATCCACTCTATCTGCCCATTGGTACTCCTGAACTCGTCCGCCGCCCATTTTTCCAGCGAACTCAGCATCGCCGGATCTAATCTTAATGCAAATGATTTTTTTTTCGTCATAAAAAATTATTGATGCAGTGTTCCTGTATTTATCACAGGGCTGGCATCTTTATCTGAACATAATACTACCATCAGATTACTGACCATGGTGGCCTTTTTCTCATCATCAAAATCAATAATCTCTTTTTCTGAAAGCTGTGCAAGAGCCATCTCAACCATGGTAACTGCACCTTCTACTATTTTCTCACGGGCTGCAACAATAGCCGTTGCCTGCTGACGTCGCAGCATCGCACTTGCAATTTCAGAAGCATAGGCCAGATAGGAAATTCGTGCTTCCATGACACTAATACCTGCAATTGCCAATCGTTCCACGAGCTCCTCTTCGAGCACCTGGTTTACCTCTTCACCACCTGAGCGAAGTGTAATCTCTGCCTGCTCATCATCAAAGTTATCATATGGATAATGACCGGCAAGTTTGCGGATTGCGGCCTCACTCTGTATGTGTACAAACATCTCATAATCGTCAACATCAAAAGCTGATTTGAAGGTGTCTTCTACCTTCCATACCCATACTATCCCAATCATAATAGGGTTTCCAACTTTGTCGTTTACTTTTATCGGATCGCTGTTGATATTACGAGCCCTAAGCGAAATTTTTGTTTTTGTATAAAACGGATTTACCCAATAAAAGCCGTTCTTGCGCACTGTCCCGCTGTAGTTTCCGAATAGTACCAAAACGGATGATTCGTTTGGATTTACTACCAGGAATCCTACCATCATAAAGATACCGAGTACCTGAAAGAATATGGCAGGAACCAGATTCCACCACACTTCAGGGCCTGTTGCCTCAAAGTATACCGGAACTCCAAGTAGTAATACCACAAATAAAAGTCCGATGTACCCTGACATCGGGACTTTTGATTTTTCGTTTGATTTCATCGTCGTATATTTTAATTAGTTAATGTTGAAATGATATCAAAATGATATCATAAAGATACATGTATTTTAACGCAAAAAGCAAGTAGTCGTTACAAAAAAAATGAAAATATTTTTAAAGAGCTGTAAATCAGTAAAATAAACATGTGGTAAATTGTTGTACTTTCGTGTTTTGAAAAGAGAACCTATGAAAAAGTATCAGCATATTTTTTTTGATCTGGACAGGACACTCTGGGATTTTGACACAAATTCAAGAGCGTCAATAGATTATCTTATTGATAAATACGATCTTGAAAAAAAGGGAGTGCCATCAAAGGATGAATTCTGGGATCTATATACAGAGATTAATAATGGTTTATGGGATAAATACCGCAAGGGCACCATCCGCAAGGCAGAATTAAAGGTGCTTCGCTATGAGCTTGTGTTGCGTCGTTTTGGTATTTTTAATAAAGAGATGGCAGAGATTTTTGGTCGTGAATATCTTGAAGTGTTACCAACAAAAAACAGTGTATTCCCGGGAACGCATGAGTTATTGGAGTATTTAAAACCGAAATACCCGATGCACATCATTACGAATGGATTCGAAGAAGTTCAGGAGAAAAAAATGGAGCTGGCCGGGCTAAATTCGTTTTTTAATGTTGTTATTACTTCTGAAGCAGCAGGTGTTAGAAAGCCTGATGAAGGAATTTTCAGGTATGCCATGGAGCAAACCGGAGCTGAACCGGAATCAAGTTTAATGATTGGCGATGACCTTCCTGTGGATATTCTCGGTGCGAAAGATTTTGGAATGGATCAAATCTATTTTAACCCACAAAGATTAATTCATTCAGAAAATATTACTTATGAGGTTGAAACGCTGTTGGAAATAAAAAATATTCTTTAGGAAATCCAGGCCAGCACACTCTGCCCGGCAACTACTTTGTCGTGGAGCTTAACATTAACTTTCACTTCCGCAGGTAAAAATATATCGACCCTGGAACCTAATTTTATCAATCCCAGTTCCTCCCCCTGCACAACATTATCATCCTCTTTTACGTTGAGGTAAATCCTTCTTGCAGCAATTCCTGCAATCTGCCTTACAAGTATCGCAGTACTTTCATTTTTTATTACTGTTGAATACATCTCATTCAGTTCGCTGGATTTTGGATTTATGGCCGGATAATTCTTCCCCGGGTGATGCTTTGTATAAACAATCTTTCCATCAATAGGAAGAAAGTTTACATGTACGTCGTAAATACTCATGAATACAGATATTACCTGCATCTCTTTTAAAAAATACTCTTTCTCATAGACTTTCTCGATGGCAACAACTTTTCCGTCGGCAGCACTAAGAATAGCATTGGTATTGTGAAATGGTTTTCTGACGGGATAGCGGAAAAACATTGAAAACAGGAGTACTAAAATCCCTCCGGCGCTCCAGATCAGAACATTATAGGTGCTTTCAAATGTGGTAAAAGCTGTCAGTAAGCTGATAACCAGTATTACAAGCATCATAAACAGTACGATTACGGAGATTCCTTTAGGGTGGATTTTCATGACCAGAATATTAGAAATATATATATAAAAGTTGCTGCCATAAAGAGGCTGTCAAATCGATCAAGGAAACCCCCATGACCGGGGAGAATGCTACCGGAGTCTTTAATTCCAAGGCGGCGTTTCATGGAGGATTCTGCCAAATCACCAATGATTGAAGATAGTGAAGTTATGAGTGCGTAAAGCGTCCAGAAGAGTATGCCGGGTTCCGGAAAAATTACACCAAATAATAATCCGGTAATCACTGTCATTACTATTCCTCCTAAAGTGCCTTCAATAGTTTTTCCGGGTGAAACTGTTGGTATCAATGGCCTTTTCCCGAATGATTTTCCTATAAAATATGCGAACATATCATTCATCCATATAAAAAGGAAGAGAGAGAGAGGAATTGCAAAGTATGGGAGATCCCAACCAAAATCAACAGAGTACATCGCAGTAACAAAGCCAAACGGTACAGCAATAAGAATGGGGCATACAAAGCCACTTACAAGCGCCTCAATATGCCTGTGCTTTTGGTT
>PKSY01000286.1 GCA_002869405.1 Marinilabiliales bacterium | reverse complement strand
TTTCCTTGATTAAATCACATTTAGATCTTCAAGCGATCTCTTCTAATCATCATTAGATTTTAGAGTTATTCGCAGAGGAGCACAGAGTTCCGAAAACTTCCGGGATTGCTGCTTCGCAGAAAGGAGGTTCCGGTTGCTTAGCATCTTGCAAAAAGCAGACACCTCTCAACCTTTAATCTAATCCATAAAAAACAATCAGTGAAGCTCGCATAGATGCTTAGCAACTTTAGGATCAAGTGCAAAAGATGTGTCAATGTGTTTTTATAAAAAGGTCCCGGTAAATCAGACGGTATTACAATTGCAGAGTTAGTACATGCTTCGCGTAGATCTTTGCGCCATTGCGCCTTAGCGGTAAAAACACTGCGGAACTCTGCAGAAACACCGCGGGACACTGCGTTCCAAAAAATTATTACACAGAGGAGCATTGTCACGAAAGTTTTTGGAATTCCTGCTTCACAATGGGTCACATTTCCGCAATTTCTGCATTAAGAGGCATGAAATATACACAACGACAAAGTATCAAGCTGTGGGCGGAAGATGACCGCCCCAGGGAAAAGCTCCTCAACAAAGGAAAAAGTGTGCTCAGTAATGCCGAGTTGCTGGCAATTCTTATCGGCAGCGGCACAAAACGTGAATCGGCTCTCGACCTGGCCAGAAAAGTCCTGCAGCACGCTTCCGACAACCTGGCAGAGTTGGGAAGAATGGATAAAACCAGTCTCACATCCATCAAAGGTATTGGCGATGCAAGGGCATTGATTATCATCGCTGCCATGGAACTGGGCCGACGCAGAGCCTCCACACCGTCCGTTCAACGTCAGCAGATAAAATCCAGTACCTCAGCCTTCGAAGTGATGCAACAACACCTTAGTGATGAACCGTGTGAGCAATTCTGGATTCTGATGCTCGACCGTGCCAACAAAGTTATCAGGCCGGTGCAAATCAGCAATGGCGGAGTAAGTGGCACCGTTGCAGACCCGAAAAAGATATTCTCTACAGCACTGAAAGAGATGGCTTCAGGAATAATTCTCTTCCATAACCACCCCTCGGGGAATGTCCGCCCCAGCGATGCAGACAAGAAACTAACACGCAAACTGGCTGATATTGGAACACTTATGGAAATCACAGTGCTGGATCACATCATCATCGGAAAAGAAAATTATTTCAGTTTTCTGGATAGCGGGCTTCTTTAACGGTGCGATTATTTACATTGTCAGTAAAAAGCGCTAATTTCGCCGTTTAGAAAATCCGGCAAGATGATAAAAGTAGCATCGGTTGTTGGGGCACGGCCACAAATAGTTAAGGCCGCAGCATTTTCCCGCGCTGTAAGAGGGAAATTTGCCAACAAAATCAAAGAGTTCATCATTCACAGCGGCCAGCATTATGACCACAAGCTTTCGCAGGTCTTCTTTGAAGAGATGGGAATCCCCGAACCGGACTATAACCTTCAGGCAGGTTCTGCATCACATGCAGTGCAAACCGCAAATATGCTTACGCGTTTCGAAAAGGTTTTCTCGGAAATTTCTCCGGATGCCGTGATTGTTTACGGCGATACAAACTCGACCATCGCTGCTGCACTGGCCGCCGCAAAAGAACATATCCCCGTAGTCCACATCGAGGCAGGGCTTCGTTCTTTTAACAAAAGTATGCCTGAAGAGATTAACAGGATAACCACAGACCACTGCTCTACCATGCTCTTCACACCTACCATCGGCGGCATGGAAAACCTTATCAACGAAGGCTTTAACCCAAACAATAAAGCACCATATACTATTGATAATCCCGGGGTCTTTCATTGTGGAGATATTATGCTCGATAACTCCCTCTATTTTGCCTCAATCGCTTCAAAGCATTCAAAAATAATTGAGACTTACGACCTTCAGGAGAATATGTTTGTGCTCGCCACCATCCATCGTGATTACAACACTGACAATCCTGAACGGCTAAAGGGACTTTTATATGCGCTGGCAAAAATCGCCGATACACATAAGGTAGTTCTGCCACTGCATCCAAGAACAGAAAAGTACATTAATCTTCTGGACATCAATGTCAGGGAAGATTTTTTCAACCATCCGGGCATAGTAATCACTCCTCCGCTTAGTTTCTTTGATATGATAGCACTGGAGAAGAGTTGTAAGATGATAATGACCGACTCGGGCGTAGTACAAAAGGAAGCCTATTTCTTCCAAAAGCCTGTGGTAATCTTACGCACAGAAACAGAATGGACAGATATTGTGAAAGCCGGATGCGGAATTATTACCGGTTCTGATCCTAACAAAATAAATGAAGCATTTGAATACTTTTTAAATAAAGAATCATTAACATTTCCACCGGTATTTGGTGACGGCAGTGCCGCAGAGTTCATCTGCGAAACTATCATCCGACATATCCGATGAACAATATAGCATTTAGTAAGTTTTAACATTTTAATTATTTAAACCTAATAAAATGAGTACCACTAGAGAAGAGACGATGCTTATTGACAGGATCAAGAAGCCGTTCGAACGTTTTATGCACAATGAGGTTTCAGGAGGTATAATCTTATTAGCTTGTACTGTACTTGCTTTAATTCTTGCCAACTCAGTATTTGGGGAGGCTTATGAGCATTTCTGGCACAATGAATTCACCATTGGATTTCATAACGGTAACAGCATAACAATGGGCATTGCACACTGGGTGAATGACTTTCTGATGGTTATTTTCTTCTATGTTGTAGGTCTTGAAATCAAGCGCGAGATGATGGTCGGGGAGCTAAAATCGCCTAAGCAGGCAGCATTGCCAATTATGGCTGCCCTTGGCGGGATGCTGGTTCCGGCACTTATTTTTTATCTCTACAATCACCATACTGACGGTGTTGGCGGATGGGGAATTCCTATGGCCACAGATATCGCTTTTGCACTGGGTGTTCTGACACTGATGGGCAAACGAGCTCCTTTACCATTAAAAATCTTCCTTACTGCACTGGCAATTGTTGATGACCTTGGCGCCGTACTGGTAATTGCAGTATTCTACACCACAAACCTCAGCCTGGGAGCGCTTGGAATTGCGGGAATTATCCTCGTGGTACTCTTCATTTTTAACAGAATTGGCGTCAGAAGCACCATTCCCTACCTGATTGGTGGTCTTTTGATGTGGTATTTCTTCCTGCAATCGGGAGTACATACCACAATTTCGGGTGTGTTGGTTGCACTGGTAACACCATCCAGAACAAAAATCAACTGCAACAACTTCATCAAGCGTATTGAGTATCATATGGATAAGTTCAAAACGTGGATGGATCCCAACAAAAACATTATGACCAACCAGCGGCAACAGGAAAGCATCCAGCTTATTGAGCTCAATTGTAAGCGTGTGATGAGCCCCGGGCAGCGCAACGAGCAAAAACTTCACCCCTGGGTAACATTTCTGATTTTACCGGTGTTTGCCTTAGCCAATGCCGGTGTGAGGATCGAAGGCAACTTCATTGCTGACTTCACCAGTCCCGTGGCTCTTGGAGTATATCTGGGTCTGGTAATCGGAAAGCCAATCGGAATTACGCTTTTCAGCTGGATAGCCGTAAAAACGAAACTGGCAAAAATGCCTGATAATACCACATGGATGCAACTGATCGGGGTGGCATGCCTTGGTGGTATAGGCTTCACCATGTCATTATTTGTTGATAACCTGGCATTCCCCGGAGTCCATTATCTGGAGGTGGCAAAAATAGGCATCCTCACTGCATCATTAACTGCAAGTATCATTGGCTTGATTGTGCTGAGTATAGCCAGAAAAAAGGCATAAAACAACGATAAATATGTTAACAGCCATCAGTAAACTACCGATGGCTGTTTTTTTTTATGATATCATGAGTTTGTTTCTCTGTGCGTTTTGAAAATCAATTTTTTATCGTATTTTTGCACTCCATTTTTGGAAGAGTATAAAATTTTATTAATTAAATCTGAAAAACGATGCTTAATCAGTACGAAACCGTTTTCATTATGACTCCCGTTTTATCTGATGAACAGATGAAGGAAGCGGTCGCAAAATTCAGAGATTATCTGAAAGGCAAAGGGGCAGAGATTGTCCATGAAGAGAATTGGGGCCTCAGAAAACTGGCCTACCCGATTCAGAAAAAATCAACAGGTTTTTATCACCTGCTGGAATTCAAAGCAGAAGGTTCTATCCTTGCTGACTATGAAGTAACTTTCAAACGCGATGAGAGAATCCTTCGATTCCTCACAGTGAAACTCGACAAGCATGCCATTGCTTACAACGAGAAGAAACGTGCAGCCAGGAAAGCGAAAGAAGAAGCACCTGCAGAAAAAACTGAATCAGCAGAATAATTTGTTCACTTGAAAAAGATTTATCATGGCAAACAATTCAGAAATTAAATATTTAACCCCTATTGCGGTTGATGTAAAGAAGAAAAAATATTGTCGCTTCAAGAAATTAGGCATCAAATATATTGATTATAAAGATGCTGACTTCCTTTTGAAGTTTGTAAACGAGCAGGGAAAAATTCTTCCACGCCGTATTACAGGTACATCAACAAAATACCAAAAGAAAGTTTCTCAGGCAGTTAAAAGAGCCCGTCACCTTGCTCTCATGCCTTATGTAGCTGATCTATTAAAATAAGGAGGTAAAACCATGCAGATTATATTAAAACAAGATATCCCGAATCTGGGCTTCGCAAACGACATTATTGATGTAAAACCCGGATATGCAAGGAATTATCTCATTCCTCAGGTAAAAGCTATTCTTGCAACTGATTCAGCACTGAAAAACCGCGATGAGGTTATCAGACAGAAATCATTCAAAGAAGAAAAACTTAAAAAAGAAGCTGCAGCTCTCGCAGAAGCACTCGAAAACATAACTGTTAAAATCGGTGCTAAAGCTGCTGCCACAGGCAAAATCTTCGGTTCTGTAAATAATATGCAGATTGCCGACGCAATTAAAGAACAATTTAACTTCGAAGTAGATCGCAAAAAAATCCATGTGGATGGCGACTCTATCAAAGAGGTAGGTTCTTATACTGCGAAAATCTTTCTTCATAAAGAAGTAATCGTTGATATTGCTTTTGAAGTATTCGCTGAATAAGCTTCTTAAAAAATATTCTTACTTTTAATCCCGGAATAACTCCGGGATTTTTTTATGCTTACAAAGAACCAAATCAAATATCTGCGATCACTCCAGCAGGGTAAATATCGGAAGTTGCATCAGCATTTTGTGGCTGAAGGAGTAAAGGTTGTGTCCGATCTTATAGCTTCCGGCTATCCTGTAGAACACATTTATGCTACAGAGGAGTGGATGCCGCCAACCCACGTATCGGCAGAAACAGAAATCACAGCAATTTCGCAAAACGATTTACAACGTATCAGCTCATTGAAAAACCCCCAGCAGGTGCTGGCAGTCTGCAAAATAATGAAATCGCCGGAAATTAATGAGCTACAGAACGAAGCGCAGCATAACCTGATCCTTTTCCTCGACGCGGTAAGAGACCCGGGAAACCTGGGTACTATTATTCGAACTGCCGACTGGTTTGGCATTAAACATATAGTTTGCAGTAATGATACCGTGGATTACACAAACCCAAAAGTCGTACAGTCAACCATGGGAGCAGTTGCCTCTGTGAACATATATTACACCGAACCTGAGTTATTTTTTAGCTTTATCCCGGAAACATTGCCAGTTTATGGATTATTTCTTCAAGGAGAAAAAATAAATAACATAAAGGACAAAAACAGCGGAATTATTATAATTGGAAGCGAATCTCATGGCATCGGCAAAAAAGTAGAAAAATATGTTACACATAGAATTACCATACCATCTCCAACGCCACAAAACACTAATTCAGAGAGTCTTAACGCATCTATAGCAGCTGCAATTGCAATGTATCATTTCAGATATTAAACCGTTTTTAACGTGTTATTCTGAATTTTCCTTCATTTTTAGGCACTTTTTTTTTAAGATTATTTGGATTTTGATAAAATAAAACCCTATTTTTGATGTGCAATTAGTGGTAAAAAAAATTTATTTATTTCGAACGCTATAAGAACATTGGATCTATGAACAGTACTATGCCAATTAACTATCACATCTCTGAGCTCAAAGAGATGGAGAATCTGTCAGAAAGAACACGAAATGTATGTATCGCTGACTCCATTCCAACACTCTACAAAATCGTAGAATATTACTTCAAGTACGGAACCTTTAAGGATCTGAGAAATTGTGGAGCAAAAACCAATACCGAACTCATAAGAATATCGGAAAAATTTATCGGGCAATATAATCTTACCCCTGAAAAGATTAAAATTGATCCGAAATTTAAGCAGTTTGAAGATTTCAAAATTTTCTGTTTTAACAGCTTTAATATCCCAACACAGGATATTGAAACTTTCCGTGATGACTTCTTTAAGAACCAGTTCCCTTTCTGTAAATTCCTGATTGCGATTTTGCAGAAAAATATGAATGAAAGAGAATTCTTCATCTTCCGCCAAAACTTTAACTATTTTACCGATAGTTCAAAAAGAACGCTTCAGTCTATTGGCGATATTTATGATGTTACCAGAGAGCGCGTTCGTCAGATATCTCAAAAGATCCCTTCAATGATGGAGCGGATTATTGCAGTATTTGGTCGTGAGCTCACTTATATCTATGATCATATTGATTATGATCTGGAGACCAAAAGAGATATGATAATCATCAATAAAAAAGTAGCTGAAAAAATCAATCAGCGTGAAGATATTATCATGACACCAAAATTCTTTGGTACTGTTTTCGCCTCATTCTTTGATAATGACTATAGTACTTTCCAGAATTTTGAAAAAACATATGACCATTACTATCTGGTAAAGAATGATTTATTCGAGAAATTCGACTTTTCCGGAGCATATGCAAAAATGCAGGATCTTCTTTCTGTTCGTATTGAAGAGACATATCCGATCAACATCGATGACTTCCTGAATCCATTTGCAAAAACAAAAGACGAAAAATGGATTAAGCGTGCCAAAGCAGTATTCCGCCAGGTAGCCAATGAGCATCTTGAAGTAGGAATCAGCAACGATAAAAAGGATTTCCTTCTCGCAAGAAACACCCTGATAAAACTCTCAGAGCATATCCTTGACATCCTTACTGATGTAGGTAGGCCAATGCAGCTTACCGAGATTCACGAAGAGCTGGCAAACCGTACCGATCGCGTACCCAGAAATATTGAATCGCTGCGTTCATCCATCCTCAGCCTCGACGAGGTAGCGGCAATTGGTAAAACCAGTACTTATGCCCTTGCAGAATGGGATAATGTAAAAACTGCTACAATCAAGGAGATGGTAAGGGAGTTCCTTGAAAAGAACAACGATCCCAAACATATTAACGATATTACCGAGTATGTCATAAAGTTCAGGGATACTACGAGCAAAAATGTGCTCTCAAACCTGAAGCTTGACAGAACAGATACTTTTGCTTTCTTCCAGAAAAACTATATCGGTCTTGTAAACAAGAATTACGATAAAGAATGGATCAGAAAGTAGAAAAAAGCGGTGTAAACAAATAGTCCGGCCGGGGGAATTTCCTCCGGCTTTTTTTTAACTTTGCGCGAACAATGGCATGTCGCTGTTGTTATTTAGCAAAACAGAAAGAAATGTTAAAACTTGTCTTAATCACAGTTGGTTTACTGGCTTTAGCCATTGCCGGAATTGCAATAAAAATGTTTGTAAAAAAGGATGGTGAGTTCAAAAAAAGTTGTTCTACCGTAAACCCTGACACCGGTGAAAAAATGGGTTGCAGCTGCGGCGGAGGTTCCAACTCCTGCCACAACGACTAAAGCTACTCCATTATCGTTTTGAAGCCTTCTGTTGCCCAGGTTTGTAATTCACCCTGCTCATCAGCATAAATCAGAAAAACATCCAGATCATTACGGCCAACAAGGAACTCCTTTGACCTTTCAGGCCCAAGAACCATCATGGCTGTTGCCCAGGCATCGGCATATCCGCAATTCTCAGTAACAACAGTTGCACTAAGCAAACTATGCGTAACAGGATACCCTGTGTGTGGATCAATAGTATGGCTGTATTTCTTTCCATCCTTAAGATAAAACTTCCGGTAGCTTCCTGATGTTGCCAGTGCCTTATCAGAGATCTGAACTATCGCCTGCATATTTTCACCGTAACCTGCTTTATCCACCGGTTTTTCTATTCCTACGCGCCAGTTTGCACCGCCAGGCTTTGTACCGGCAGCTTTTACCTCACCACCGATATCAACAAGATAGGATGTAACACCCCGGGACTCCAGTAATTCTGCAATTACATCCACAGAGAGGCCCTGAGCCACAGCATTAAAATCAAGGTGCATCCCCGGAATTTCCAACCGCACAGTATTGCCTTCAACGCTAACCTTTCTGTAGTCCACAAGACGCAATAAACTATCAACAATATCCTGATTCATAGAAACTTTATCCCGGAAAGAAAAACCCCAGGCTTCCACCAGAGGACCAATAGTACAATCGAAGGCACCATCTGTTGCTTCAGAAACATCTTTGGCAATAGACCATGAATCCAGAAACCAGTCATCCACCACTACCGGAGCATTCTGCGCATTAACTTTTGTGATAATTGACGCAGGATTATATACCGACACAGAGGCATCGAAAGCATTCATTACCTCTTCGATTTTCTGCTGAGAAACAGCGGTATCAGGATGAAAGAAAGTGATTCGGTAATAGGTACCCTGAGTCGTTCCGGTATATGAAATCTTCTGTAAAGAAGTATTGTTACATGAGAGGAGAAATCCTGCTGCAAGCACAAAAAAAATAAGGCCGGTAAAAGCTTTCATAGTGAATTATTTACCGGCCAAATTTACAAAATTTATGTTGCTTAACCTCCGAAATCGTCAAAGGCAATCATTTCAGGAGGTACGCCAAGGCTGTCAAGCATTTTAAATACAGCATCATTCATCATTGGTGGGCCACAGAGGTAGTATTCTATCTCTTCCGGCTCTTCATGATCTTTAAGGTATTTATCATAAACCATCTGGTGGATAAAACCGATATATCCATCCCAGTTATCCTCTTCCACCGGTGCAGAAAGACCGATATGGAATGAGAAGTTAGGATTCTCTTCCTCAATCTTTCTGAATTCATCCTCGTAGAAGAGTTCACGTTTGCTTCGTCCGCCATACCAGAAGGAGGCTTTACGGTCGGTTTTCTCCGTATTAAAGAGATGGAAGATATGCGAGCGCATGGGAGCCATACCGGCACCACCGCCAATAAAGAGCATCTCCTTTTTAGTATCTTTAATAAAGAACTCACCGTATGGGCCTGAGATAGTCACTTTATCACCCGGCTTGCGGCTGAAGATATATGAAGAACAGATTCCGGGGTTTACTTTCATAAACCTGTTATTCTTACGATCCCAGGGCGGAGTGGCAATACGGATATTAAGCATAATAATATTATCTTCCGCAGGATGATTAGCCATGGAGTAGGCACGGAAAACCGGCTCACTGCTTTTCATCTTAAGGTCAAACACACCATTTTCTACCCATTCCTGGCGATATTCATCTTCCACTTCAATATCTTTACTGTAATCCACTTCTATCGGAGGAACGTCAATCTGAATATATCCACCGGAACGGAAATCCAGTTTTTCACCTTCAGGAAGTTTCACTACAAACTCTTTAATATAGGTAGCGACGTTCCTGTTGGAAATAACTTCACATTCCCACTTCTTAATGCCGAAGATTTCCGGCGGGATGGAGATATTCATATCCTCCCGGACTTTTACCTGACAACCCAGTCGCCAGTCGTTTTGTTGTTCTTTACGAGAGAAGAAACCAGTTTCTGTGGGCAGGATAGATCCGCCACCTTCATGCACCTGGCAGGTACAGGTTCCACAAGTTCCTCCGCCACCACAGGCTGAAGGAAGGAAGATTTTTTCACTGGCCAGAGTAGTCAGCAGGTTGGAACCCGGCTGTACTTCGAACTCTTTTTCCTCATTAATAGTAATTTTTACTTTCCCCTGCGGAGTAAGTTTTTTTCTTGCATAGAGCAGCAGTGCAACCAGAAGAAGTATCACTAGTAAAAATACCGCAATACTAACACCCACTACCGTTCCAATTCCTACAGATTCTATCATAACTTAATGATTATCAAATTAATAAACCGACAGGTTAGATTTTTATTCCCATAAAACTCATAAATGCGATACCCATAAGCCCGGTAATGATAAAAGTAATACCGAGGCCGCGCAGAGCAGGAGGCACATTAGAGTATCTTATCTTTTCGCGAATGGCGGCGATAGCAACAATTGCCAGGAACCAACCCACTCCGGAGCCAAGCCCAAAGGATGTTGCTTCGGCAATAGACTGATATTCGCGTTCCTGCATAAAGAGTGAACCACCAAGGATTGCGCAGTTTACAGCAATCAGAGGTAAGAAAATACCCAGTGAATTGTATAATGCAGGGCTGAATTTCTCTACAATCATCTCCACAAGCTGTACCATGGACGCGATAACAGCGATGAACATAATAAAGCTCAGGAAGCTCAGGTCGACAGTTGCCAGTTCAGGGCTCAGCCATGCCAGCGCTCCGGGAGAGAGGAGATACTCATTAAGAAGGTAATCTACGGGAACGGTGATTCCCAACACAAAGATTACGGCAAATCCCAGACCTACAGAGGTTTTTACGGTTTTCGAAACTGCCAGATATGAACACATGCCCAGAAAATAGGCAAAGATCATATTGTCGATAAAGATCGACTTGACAAATATGTTTATTAGATCTTGCATAGTCTTTTCTGTTTACGGTTAGTCTTCAATTAATTCTCGGTTTTTATAACGCTGCACCCAGATAATGATACCAACAGTTATCAGTGCCATAGGAGGCAGAATCATTAATCCGTTATTTTCATAACCAACGGAATAGATTCCGAGCTTTTCGAACAGCGGATAACCCCACACGGTACCGGAACCCAGCAGCTCACGGAAAAAGGCCACGATAATAAGAATCAGACCGTATCCGGCAGCATTTCCAAGTCCGTCGAGGAAAGATGGCCAGGGTTTATTCGCCATGGCAAAAGCCTCAAAACGTCCCATGATAATACAGTTGGTAATAATAAGACCAACGAAAACAGAAAGCTGTTTGCTTACATCATAAGCGAAAGCCTTAAGCACCTGATCAACAAGAATTACAAGGGCAGCAATTACAACAAGTTGTACAATAATCCTGATCCGCGGAGGAATCATATTCCTGAGCAGCGAAATCACCACGTTTCCAATTGCCAATACAGCCACCACGGAGATAGCCATAACAAATGCGGGTTCCAGCTTAACGGTAACAGCCAGCGCGGAACATATTCCCAACACCTGTACAGTAATGGGGTTATTTTTCCCCAGCGGTGTGGTTAGCAGTTTTCTGTTTTTTGCAGAAAACAACGGTTCTCTTTTTTTAACTTCTTCACTCATACCTACTGTTGTTTATCAAAATATGGGACATAAAGTTCGAATGTATTTTTCAGCATATCAGTAACACCATCAGAAGTGATAGTACCTCCTGAGATGGCATCCACACCATGCGCAGGGTTGATATTGCTATTGGCAACACCGCCTTTAACAACCTTCACGGAAACAAAATTCCCGTTCTGGTCGAAAATGGTTTTGTCTTTAAACTGTTGCTGAAAATCTTTGGTAGCTATTTCGGCACCCAGGCCCGGGGTTTCGCCCTTATGGCTAAAAACCGCACCATACACAGTGTTAAGATCACCCTCAAGGGCAATAGTGCCGTATATTGGTCCCCAGAGTCCTTTTCCCTGCATGGGGATGATATTTAACTTCCGGCTTCCGTCGTCAAAGATGTATATTGGGAGTAAAACCTGCACATCTTTTCCGTTTTTAAAATCCTGAAGATTCTTGAGCTGTTCTTTCAATTTTACATCAAAAGCTCTTTGCTCACCGCTGACCATCTTACCATCCTGATATTGTCCGATGATATTTCCTTCCATATCAACAACCAGTTCAGTAGCAATATACTTTGAATACTGTTCCTGAGCATTTTCTGCGGTGGCAGAAACCTCAGCAGCTTCGAGGATTGTCTGCATCTTTTCGTTGGTCGCATTTCTTTCCTGAAAAGGTTTTAGTACCATTGCGGCACCAGAAAGTATTGCGGCAACGATAACCACCATTATGATGGCAAATCTGAATATATATCCGTTGCTATACATACGCTAAATTCCTTTAATTTTTTTAACTGCAAATTGAGCCCTTTTCATACGACGTTTCACATTAGCCTGAACCACATAGTGGTCGATAAGCGGAGCAAAAACATTCATCAGCAGGATTGCCATCATAATACCTTCGGGGTAGGCAGGGTTGAAAACACGAATCAGTACTGCCAGAAGACCTATTAAAAAGCCGTATATCCACTTTCCGGTATTTGTTTGAGAAGCACTTACGGGATCAGTGGCCATAAATACTGCACCAAAGGCAAATCCACCCATTGTAAGCTGTTCCCATGCGGGAATCATCATATAATCATTGGCACCCCAGAGATTAAAGATCACACCCATCAGGAATCCGCCGGCAAAAACGGATATCATTATTCGGTAACTTGCAATACCTGTATAGAGCAGAAATGCCGCACCAAGTAGAATGGCAAGCGTGGATGTTTCACCAATACTTCCGGGAATAAAGCCCAGAAACCTGTCCATGATGGATGGCATAGCCGACATATCGCCTGAAGCAGCTATACCCAAAGGCGTTGCACCACTCATTGTGTCGGGCAGACCGGCGATCCATACTTTATCACCGGAAATATGTGCCGGATAAGCAAAGAAGAGGAATACACGAGCCAGCAGTGCGGGGTTCATAATATTCATTCCGCTACCGCCAAAAGCTTCTTTACCGATAAGCACTGCAAAGGCAGTTGCTACAGCCACCATCCACAAAGGGATATCCGGCGGAAGAATCAATGGAATCAGGAATGCACTGACGATAAATCCTTCAGCTACTTCGTGCTTTCGGATGTCAGCAAAAATAAATTCAATGGGCATTCCCACGGCAAAGACCACAATTTGCAGTGGCAGCCATTTCAGGAATCCATACCAGAAGTTTGCCAGCAGAGTACTCTCCTGCCCTATGGCCAAAAAATGCTGGTAACCGACATTCCACATCCCGAAAAGGGCTGCAGGTAACAGTGCGACTACCACGAAAATCATGGTGCGTTTCATATCTATTGCATCACGAATGTGGCTCCCGACTTTCGTAACTGTCGGTGGCGTAAATGCAAACGACTCAAAACCTTCATAGGTATAGTAGAAACGCTCCAGCTTGCCACCTTTTTCAAAGTGTGGCCGGATGTTATCAAAGAACTTTTTTATTGGTTTCATAAAACTATCGTTAATGCAGCATTAATTCATCTCTTTTCTCAGGTATTCCAGTCCTTCACGAACAATCTTCTGAAGATTCTCCTTCGAGGTGTTGGCAAATTCTGCAAGCGCAAAATCTTCCGGACCGACTTCATAAATACCCAGGTTTTCCATCTGATCAATATCCTTTACCAGTATTGCCTTAATAAGGTACATGGGAAGAATATCCATTGGGAAGAATTTCTCCATCTCTCCGGTAACCACGAAAGAACGCACGCCGCCGTGAAGGTTTGTATCAAGGCGATACTTCTTCTGAGGTGTAAGCCATGAGAAGAAAGCCCTTGAGGTAGAGTATTTCTTAAAGCCGGGCATAATCCACCCCAGAAACTCCGAATGATCACCTTCGGGAATAACTGTAACCTGATTATCATAGAAACCCAGATATCCGTCTTCCGGAATTTTTGTACCCGTAAGCACATCACCGCTAATGATACGGTTTTTAGCATCGGAAAGGTTATTGCTGAACATCTCTTTAAGCTGAGCTCCGCCGGTAAGGCGGTAATATCCCGGACGCTTAACTTCAGATCCTGTTAATGCCACGAGCCTGGAGTCGTCATATTTTCCTGTAAGGAATAACCGACCAATACGCATCACAGCGCAGGGAGAGAGATACCAGGCCACCTGACCTTTATTCAGAGGATCGAGGTGATGAAGCTGGATACCGGGGTTTCCTGCGGGGTGAGGACCATCAAAGTAGTTAATCTGAACATTTTTCGATTTCTCGAACACTTTTGATACCGGAGCATCTTTTTTCAGGTTCAGGTGCACTACCCCATCGGTCATTTTTGCCAGTGCATCGAGTCCGGTTTGGAATTCCGGGCCATGGCCGTGTACCAGCATATCCATGTCAGGAGCCAGCGGTGCGGTGTTAAACCCACTCACTATGATAGTTTTGGGTTTCTTATCATAATCCGCCACCACAGCATATGGACGTTGAATCAATGATGGCCAGAGTCCGGAGGTTAAAAGTTTTTCTTTAATCTCATCGCCGCTGAGCGCTGAAGGATCTGCTTTCCCGAAATCGAGATATTCCTGATCCTTGTCCGCTTCAATACGAATCTCCAACAGGGCACGTTTCTCACCACGGACAATATCCGTAACAGTACCACTTACAGGTGAACAGACTTTAATCTCCTCCCTGTATTTATCGTAAAAGACAGGAGTACCGGCCTTCACCGTGTCACCTGCCTTTACCAGAAGCTTGGGAAATATACCCGGAAAATCCGTCGGCTTGAGGGCATACTGTAGTGTCTCCAATGGAGCTATCACCTTTTCAGCCTCACCCAAAAGTTGTATATCCAAACCTTTTTTGAGTTTAATGCTTCTCGACATACAATCCTAATTCTTTGGTTTTTAGTATTTTATGCAAATATATGAAAATATCTAGATATTTCAATGTTTTAATTAAAAGTTTTGACATATCTACAACATTAACAGATAAAAGATGTTCATATAATTAGTCAGGTTTTTCTGACAATAGATTTTATAAATTTGTCCTAAATTTAAAAAAAAATGGGATATCAAAAAATGAATAATTCAAATCGCGCTGTATTTCAACTGATTGCAATTTCAATTTTTATATTTTCAACCTCAATCCGGGCGCAAAATGTTACTGATATGCAGGATAAACGTCCTGATCAGATTTTTTCTGAAAATATCAAAACGGTGCAAATAAATCGTGAGGGTGTTGAGTTGGGCGACCCGGTTCTGGTATTAAATGAAGATATTCCGCTTGTATGCACTTTTGATGACCTGTCAGCTGATTACCTTGATTATAAATTCACCTTGATACATTGCGATCCTGAATGGAACCCGACGGAAGGTTTAACAAAGGAGGACTATCTTGAAAGTTTTTATTTTGAGGATTATGTCAGGGATTATGAGCCTTCATACAACACTACTACTCCATTTGTACACTACAGTTTTAAATTCCCCAATGAAAACATCAGGCCTGTACTTAGCGGAAATTACCTGCTTGTGGTTTATGAAGATACACCTGAAGAGCCGGCATTCACAAGAGGCATATTTGTCACAGAACAGCTGACAGGAATCGAAGGCAGAGTGGCAAAGTCGGCCAACCCAGCCGTACGGCCTGAGGTTCAGCAACTTTTCTTCACAGTGAGCATGGACCGCATATATCTCGACGACCCGTACCGCAACCTGAAGGTTATTGTTTCGCAACATGGCCGCTGGGACAATGAAATAACCGACCTCACTCCTACCATGATTACAAACAACAAGCTTCATTTTGAGCAGGAAGGCATGGTTGTATTTAAAGGTAATAACGAATTCCGGTTTCTTGATTTAAAAAGTCTGAGGTATCTTGCCCCCAAGGTTAGTGAAATCTCTGTTGCCGATGGCAGATATGAAGCATTTATCACCGACAGAAAACCCGCACGATTTCTGGCATACCAATACCGTGAAGACATCAACGGCAAGTATCTTATCCACACTGAAGATGGTCGGGATGCAGGAACTGAAGCCGATTATGTAAATGTGAAACTCTTTTTACCCTACGACCGGCCTATCGCAGGAGGGAAGCTTTACGTTACCGGAGACTTCTGCAATTGGAAATACCTGGAAGAGAACAGGGCAATATACAGTCCCGGAAAAGGTGGATATTTTGCTGATCTTTTCTTGAAGCAGGGTTATTATAACTACACCTGGGCAGTGGTTGAGCTTGGGAATCTTCCCGCAGATGCAGCATTTATTGATGGCACCTTTTCAGATGTTCAAAACCTCTATACCATCAGGGTATATTATCGCAACCCGGGAGATTATCACTATCGGTTAATCGGGAGACAGGTATTAAATTCTTCGGAATACTTCTAGTGGTTATTCGTACCTTAATGATTCAATCGGGTCGACTTTTGCTGCACGTGAAGCGGGGATTATCCCTGAGAGCAAGGCCACAATAAAGCATAATGCAACGCCCAGTAATATCCACAGCCATGGTATAAAGAAGCTTATTTTCATAGATGCCGAGAGCAGGTTTCCGATTGCAATACCAAGCACAATCCCTACAATGCCGCCAATCTGAGCTATCACGATTGCTTCCATAAGGAATTGATTTCTAATGGTATGACTTTTTGCACCTATTGCTTTACGGATACCTATTTCGCGGGTTCTTTCGGTAACGGAAACGAGCATAATATTCATCAGGCCGATGGCTGCGCCCAGAAGGGTAATAAAGCCAATCACAGTGGCTGCAATACGCAGGTTCTTAATATTGTCGAAGAGAAGTTCTGCGAGACTGTCACTTTTTGAAATCTCAAAGCTGGAATCATCTTCGGGTTTATCGCCGCGGATAATTCTGAAAAGCCCTTCGGCCTCACCAACAGTGTTGTTAAGCATTTCTGAATCATCCACAGTAACTTTGAGGGTATAATTCATATTGGGCCAACCGAAACTCACGCGTGCGGTGTGCACCGGAATAATCATCCTGTTATCTTCACTGAACCCCATTGTTTGACCCTTCGACTCCATAACACCCACAACCACATAGCGTTTATTCCCGACAATAATCTCCTGATCAAGTGGTGATTCATTATTTTCGAAGAGGTCAGAAGCAATGCTGGCACCTATAATGGCAACATTAGCACCATATTGCATTTCATTATTTGAAAACGCCCGTCCCTGCGAGAGTTTAACTCCTGCAGTAGTCATATAATTTGCATCCGAGCCGATAACACCTGTATTGGGGTTTGTTTTTTTTGACCCTCTTTTCACCGTGGCAGTTCCACTAACCCAAATAGAAACTGAAGCATTTGCGCCTTCCATATCAAACTCCTCAATAAACCTTGTGGCCTCATCATAAGAGATGGTACGATAATCCTTCGCTTTTGTCCTTCGGTTACCCATATGAATACGCAAAGATCTGTTTTGAATAGAGAAAGTATTTGCACCCATCATGGCAAGGTTTTCCTGAAAGTAGAATTTAATAGCATCGATGGAGGTTAAAATTCCTACCAAAGCCATAATTCCAATAGCGATAATCATTATTGTCAGGTTTGTTCTTAGGCGATGATTTTTAATCGAAGCCAGTGAGATTGCAATATTTTCTCTAACAAGATTAGCCATACTATTCAGTTTTTTGTCCGTAGGCAAGATCGCCTGCATCGCCAAGACCGGGAACAATATATGATCTAACTGTCAGTTCTTCATCAATAGCGGCAGTCCAGATTGTCACATCGTTCAGTGGCAGGTTTCTACGCAGATAATTTAAACCCTCCATAGAAGATATCACAGTTGCGATATGTACATGTTTGGGATTTCCAAAGCGTTTTAATTCACGATAGGTAACATACAATGATGCTCCGGAAGCCAGCATAGGATCCACCAGTATAACGGTCTTGTTTGTAAGGTCCGGGCACGAGGCATATTCCAGTTTAATTTCAAATTCATGTTCTGTAGTATGCTTTCTGTAGCAACTGATAAAGGCAGATGGAGCATGATCAAAATAGTTCAGAAATCCCTGATGAAAAGGCAGTCCTGCCCGAAGGATAGTTGCAATAACCGGTTCTTCCATTGGGAGATTCATTTCTGCAACTCCAAGGCTTGTCACAATTTCCTGTGGTACATATTCAAGGGTTTTGCTCACCTCGACGGCAAAAATCTCACCCATACGTTCAAGGTTCCTGCGAAACCGCATTGAATCTTTCTGAATACCTTCATCACGGAGTTCCGATAAAAAACGGTTCAGAATGCTGTTTTCCTGTCCTAAATTGTGAATCATAGTCAGCGCTTTTGACGATTATAACTTCTCTTAGTTACAAAGGTAATAAAACCGACAACATAAAGCCCGGAAACAAATTACCTGTTCAAAAGGAACTGCTGAAATACCTTTGGGCCACGGGCACTCTTATATTCCGGATAATATATTGGTGATGAACCGAAAGAGCGGTAAAAGCGAGCAAGGTTTTCGTTGTTAGAGCCTTCAAAGTCAAGGATCAAATGCATCTCGGCATGATCTTCAATATACTTATCAATCAGAAAAGGCATCGCACCGGTTTTTTTCCCTTCATCACTGTTGCCGCTAAACAAAAATACCAGCGACTTTCTGCTTTTCAGGAACACCGCCGCTGCAATAATTTCATTTCGTGAAGAGAGGACACCATATGTATCCATTCTGTTTTTATGCATACCTGTGTAAAGAAGTTTTTGCAATAACCGATACTGCTCTTCACCCCAGGATTTTACTTCTTTGCCGCGATCATTTCTAAACAACCTGATTACCTCTTCAGGCCGCACATGCTTCACGGCTGTCAGCGATGCTTTTTCGGCTTTTTTAATATTTCTTTTCAGATTCTCTGAATAGCGGGACTTTATCTCATCATAGTTTTCAATCAGGTCAAGTTCGTGATTGAGATTATTGCAAAGAGGATTAAGAAGGTGATTATGTGTATTAAGATTTATATGTGTAAAGAGATATTTTGACGGAATTGCAATCAGGAAGTCCTCAATAACACTGCTATCCATTTGCTGTATTGAAAACACTCCCAGCTGCTGAGTAAAGAGAGGTTGAATAATGTAATTAATACCATATTTTCTCTTAACGGGAAGAGGCATTACTCTGTTATAATTCCACTGCACTAAAGCGCACCAACCGGGCGATACAATGTCAAGGTACCACGATTCAGCGTATGCCATTCCATTAAATGCATTTTTGATACATTTATCCCACAGGTCTTTATCGATCTGATCATGCAATAAAAAACCAATTTCCTGCTTTTGCATAGCACTATAACGTATTTCCTTTTTCAATCATATAATCACATACTTCTCTCCAGCCATTCCACAAACCTTTATCGCCGAGTGACTCATTATGCCATAGGGCGATAAAGTGCCCGTCAACTTTTTTCACCTCATCAATCAGCAGGTCAATAGTCTCTTTTGCCTGTTGCGGAGTTTTTTTCAGGTAATCCTTAAGAGTACCATCCATAAATGCAAACGGGAATATCCTCAGCCCTGAAATCTGCTCTGTTTCAAGATCATAAAAATAATACGGAGTGCAAATCCCTGCTCTAAACCCAACATTTGCAGCAAATCCCATTGTAAAATCCTCAGTAATGCCCATTGAAGCGAGTGTTCTGTATGTTGCGGGCATATCAAGGCGCAGGAAATGCTGTCTGCTTTTCAGCACTTTTCTTCTGGTAATTGTTTCCAATCTTTGTATTTCCTCCTTAACCTGAGCCGGATTACTTCTTGAATCATATGAGGGGCGTATCCCAAGTTCAGCATAATCGCCAATTCGTTTTATAAGATCCTGAAAATGAATATTCTGCCAGTTAATATTTTTATCATAGCGGCCGTAATCACCAAGAAGGATAAAGAAAATCATTTCAATCTGCCTTCTTCTCTGATAAGTAAAGAGGTAATTAAAACTATCAAATGGATCATCTTCCTTCCCGCGGAGGATATTTATTCTTTGCCGGAGGGCCTCGATGTCCCATTTTTTAAGATCTCTGAATATTGCTCCGGCAGTGCGCAGGGAACCTTTGTTTTTCATTGCCCATGCAGCATCCACATCCACGGAAAGGGTAAAACGATACTGTGTTCCCGGAGGATTAAACCCGGGATAACTCTTTTGTATGCAGGCCTTCACGTGTCGGGCATAATGATTCACCACGGGAATTTGCAAAAAACCATTTTTTGCGGAAAAGCTCTCTCCGGCAGTAAAACGACCATGCATATCAGCCCGGAAAGGAAGATACTCTTCATATCGTGTTACAAGATAAAAAGCGGCAGAGAAAGGATCGTATGGAAGCGCACTCATTTCCACCGGAAAAAGCGAAACGATGTCATCATGGATCACAGTTGCGGGATTAATCACATTGATTCCCCTGTAGGAGAGCAGTCCGGCAGGTATAATCTGAATTCCCCGGTTACATTTTTTACTGCTATACCATAAAGCAACACCTTCAGCGGAATTGTACTCATCTTCGTCAGAAGT
Organism: Marinilabiliales bacterium; assembly: GCA_002869405.1. Classification (GTDB taxonomy): domain Bacteria; phylum Bacteroidota; class Bacteroidia; order Bacteroidales; family BM520; genus BM520. Next base: position 1,765 of record PKSY01000286.1, on the reverse strand, counting down.
AATACTTACTTTGCAGCCCAATAATTCTTTAAAAATGAGACCGAAAGCGTACTCCACGCGGGAGGATTTACTATCTGTATAAACTAATACCATACGATTTTGCTATTCGGAGCACAAGATAAGAAAAATAGTGCCCTGAAAAGAATATGCATGTGTCCGCGCGGTATTTTTAGTAACTTTGTTTGCCCATAGAGAAGCAAAAAAAGATGGAAAATTTTATTGTATCAGCCAGAAAATACAGACCGCAAACATTTGAAAGTGTTGTCGGACAGAAGCATATCACAGGAACATTAAAAAATGCCATTCGCAACAATCAACTAGCGCAGGCCTTTCTCTTTTGCGGCCCCAGAGGTGTTGGGAAGACCACCTGTGCAAGGATTTTTGCTAAGGTTATTAACTGCCAGAATCCCGGTGAGAACATGGAACCCTGCAACCAGTGCGAGTCGTGCACCTCTTTTAATAATAATGCTTCATACAATATTCACGAGCTTGATGCAGCATCCAACAATAGTGTGGAAGACATCCGAACCCTGGTGGATCAGGTCAGGATTCCGCCTCAGGTTGGTGCATACAAAGTATATATCATCGATGAGGTTCATATGCTTAGCCAGGCTGCGTTTAATGCTTTCCTGAAGACGCTTGAAGAGCCTCCTGCTTATGCAAAATTCATTCTGGCAACCACAGAAAAACATAAAATTATTCCCACCATTCTTAGTCGCTGCCAGATATTCGATTTTAAGCGAATTACCATTAATGATATTGCCGGCCACCTGGCATGGGTGGCAGAGCGTGAAAACATCTCCGCTCAGGAGGAAGCGCTTCATATTATTGCGCAAAAAGCTGATGGCGCCATGCGTGATGCACTCTCTATCTTTGATCAGCTCGTTAGTTTTTCAGGAAACAACATTACATATGATTCGGTAATCGAAAACCTTAACGTACTTGATTACGAATACTATTTCCGGTTAACTGATTTTCTTATTTCAGGAGATATAAAAAATGCGCTGCTCATTCTAAACGACATTATAAACAATGGCTTTGACGGATCGCACTTTTTGCAGGGATTTGGCACTCACCTGAGGAACCTTTTAGTTGCAAAAGATCCTGTAACACTTCCTTTACTTGAGGAGAGCGACACAATAGCACAGCGGTATAAACAACAGGGCGCAACATGCAGTGATTTCTTCCTTATAGAATCATTGAAAAAGCAGGCTCTGGCTGATTCAGGTTATAAAAACAGTAATAACAAAAGGCTTTTACTGGAGTTATTGCTCATTGAGTCATCTCTATTGAGCGGGGGAACGGCTTCAGGTCAAACGGCAAACTCTGCTCCGGCGGAGCAAAAAAAAAACAGGCCCGAACCGGTAGCGGCACCTTCACAAGCGTCGCAACATAAACCCCAACAGGAGGCCGGGTCTCAACCTGCGCAACAATCAACTCCGGAAACAACATCTGACAGTGGTGAAGCACCGGTTGTTATACCTGAAAAAGTAAAAAAAGGACCTTCCGGGCTTAAAAAGCGCAAAAGCACCATATCGATAAAAAAAGAGGAAGAGTCAGCACTTGAGCGCGACAGAGCAGAAAGAGATGCTCGGGAAGAGCTTAAGTCCAGTGCAGAACCCGTGGATGAAGAGTAGATGATGAACCTTTGGATGGAATGGGAAAAAACAAAAAAGGAGGATCAGTTGCTATTCAGCGCGCTGACCACATTTCCACCAAAACTTACTGACAACGATACCATCGAGTTATCGATAGAGAACCGCGT
>PKSY01000140.1 GCA_002869405.1 Marinilabiliales bacterium | reverse complement strand
CTCATAGAGTCCGTATCCAAAAGAGGCAAAGAAAACATGATTGCGGTCTGACGGGTCAACTGCCACAGCTGTGATATCACGAATCGTGTCGAAAGCAGCAAAATTCCGTTCTGTAAATGAATCCCACTGATCATCTGAAAATTGAAATACCAGGCCTTTATTTGCCAGTGGAGCCCACGATTGGTTGTAGCCACCTGCAGAGCTCCAGACATCATTTCCACTGGAGGTTAAAGAAAATGTGATTGGTGATTCAGGGCCATTGGGAGCATAAAGCTCGTGGTTCCATGGGCCGGTGCAACGATCAAGACCATAGCGGCCATCGGCAATCCAGAAAATTCCTTCATCATCCATAAAGCCATCCTTAGGGCTGGGCTGAAGATCATCTCCATAACTGTAAAAGCTCAAAACTTCATTGAAGCTCTCATCATATGCTTTGAATTTTATATTGAAAGATATGGTGAGGTGATTGTTGGCAACGTGCAGACTGCTTACGTCACTGGTATTTGATGGGTCAAAATAGTCCCACTCTGAACCGGTAATGGTGTATAAAGTATCTTTTGCATAATCCACGGTGTGGAGATTGCAGATAATTTTTCCGCCAAAATTTTCTATCACATTGTAAAACGCATCGGGATTGGGTAGGAATTGCAGATGTTCCCAGACATTGAAGTCTGCCAGGTTCGGGCTGTCGGCATCAGCGCGGAAGATGCCACTTTCGGTGGAAGCATAGAAGTGGTTATCGTTACTGTTAAAGGTGATATCCGAGACATTGATGTATGATGCTCCGGGACCGATAATCCAGGTATCTTTGATCTCCTTGCCGTCGATGTCGAGCACTACAACGCCGAAACCACAGGCCAGATAGGCGTATCCGTCTTTAATATGAATGTTGTTAATGGTTTTATTACCTACCAGTGTGGATCTTTTAATATCGCTGATATTATAGATTCCTTCATCTTCAATAATATCAATATTGGCATTATTGTATGCAGCAATCAGAAGCGTATTGTCTTCATTGGCCTCCAGGGCTGTAATACCAACATCACTAAGACCTACCGGGGTTGTCACTTTGTTTATTCTTCCTATGCTGTTATCCTGCTTATCAAGAAAAAACAGTGCATACGATGTGGCGCAATAGATTCTGGAACCCATTTGTTCCGTGGCGATTGTAGCGTTATATGGCAGGTGGTCGCGCCATTGTCCGATACCGAAATCCTGTGCTGTTAGTGAGAGCGTAAGGGTGACAAAAAACATTAATATACCTGTGCGTATCATATAGTGTGTGCTTTACAAAAAATATCTACTCTATTAAACTATAATTGGGTGAAAATATTGTACTGCCCAAAAGTAGTAAAACCGATGGAATGAAAAATGATTGAATTAATTTCAGAGCTACTGCTCCATAAGGGTTTTTGGATCTACCGGGTTTCCGGAGGGGTCGTTGGCTTCAAGCACCTCTTCAACCGCTCCGTTGTTATATATAATCCTGATTTTTACTGAACCGTCAGGATAGAAACTTTCCCACTCTCCCTCTTCATTATCCTGTACATACCTGCCATGTTTTTTTAGTTTTCCATTTGCATGATAGAAAAACCATTCACCATCGGCCAGTCCGTCAACGTATAATCCTGTCTGTTTCAGTTGTCCGTTGGGGTGAAAAATATTCCATACTCCGGAGTACCTGTTATCTTCAAACTGACCTTCAATATAGATTGCTCCATCGGGATAGTACATGGTGCTTTTTTTGATTTTTACACCGTTTTTGTACTTACTTTTTTCCTTTATCTGCCCATTCTCATGGTAGCTTAAATACTTCCCGTGGATATTTCCGTTTTTGTATTTACAAACAATCTTCTGCTGCCCGTTCGGATGATAGGTGATGTATTTCCCGTCAACGACACCATTAGTATATTGTGTCTCTTTTTCCAGTGCTCCGGATTCGTAATATTCTTTGTATGGTCCGAAGTAATCTTCTTTGTTTTTATTGGCGACAAACTCCGGTTTTCCATCTTCAAAATAGGACTCATAACGTCCATAAATCTCACCATTTTTGTACTCTCTGATAAAGTGAGGTTTTCCGTTTTCGTAGTATCCTGTGGCCAGGCCGTGAAGCGTGCCGCTCTTATAGTTCACTGATTCCATGAGCGTGCCGTCTTCAAAATAGTTTTTCAGCTCACCATCGATTTCACTGTTTTTGTAGGTTCCTTCCTGTTTTATTTCACCGTTTGGATAATACACTCCAAAGGGGCCGTCTTTTTCACCCTGGTTGTAAGTTACCACCTGGCTAAGTATTCCGTAGCGGTTATAGAGATTCCACACGCCATCAATTTTGTCATTGGTATACTGACCTTTCTGGCGAATAACTCCGTCGGGATAATAGAAGATAAACTCCCCGTGACGAAGGGTTGTGGCTCCATCAATTCTGACTTCAAAGATGTATTTCGGGGTTTTCCCGTCTTCATAAAAGGTGGTATCTTTTAAAGATTGAGCAAACAGGCCACCGGAGGCCGCGGCAAATATCAGAAGTAAGAAGTATTTATGCATAATTATTCAATTTCATAATCCATGATGACACCTTCGAGATCCTTGTCGGGGGAGTAGTCGAGAACGGCAGTAAGGGTATAGAGCCCCGGAGCCATATTCTCCGGAAGGCTGAGCTCAAGGGTTTTACTAACTCCCGGAAGGATGGTAAACTCCCTGGGGTCGAGTTGCGTCTCCTCGGCAGTCTGCAGATCAGAGATGATAAGGTATACTTTCCCTTTTATCAGCACATCACCGATATTTTTCACATCTACGGCAACGGTGGAGCCTTTTTCCACATCGCGGAAGTTGGAGATGGTAGCGGCTACATTGTTGTAGGATGCCGGAGTCTGGAAAACATACACCCCCACGCTGGGGTTAATGGTAACACCTGCCTTGGTGCTTTTATCGGCACTCATGGTTTCGTTTTGTTCTTTGGCTTCCTGTACAAAGAGCATCGACCACCGTGAGCTTTGTGCGGCAGGATCGTCAGGAACACGCATGATTACTGCAATTTTGCGGCTTTCATTGGGTTGCAATTCAAAGAACGGAGGGTTCAGTGTAATCCAGTCTGAACATGACTTTTCACTCGTCCCGGAGGGTAAATATGTAACTGTACCATCCTCATTCACCTCCCAGTCGGAAAGCACAAGAGAGTAGCTCTTTTTCTTGTCCATGTGGTTTTTGATGTTCAGCATCATCTGCCCGTTTTGCCCCGGTTCCAGGTTAAAATCCATTCTTGTGGGTGCAACTTCAAAACGCTGTGCCTTTACAATCGTGCTGCTGCAAAGTAGCACGGCCATAACAAAAAGTGTAATTACTGATTTGTAGCCTCTCATGTTTATATTTTTTTTTCAGTTTTTAAAGATATTAAAAATCATTGAGCTTCTTATCCCCGGGAGAAGTTGATTCTTCTTTTTTTCTCTTTAAAGATAAAATTAACCGCTGCCTTATCCTTGTCTTTCATCGACACAGGAATGTCGTTTTTTTCCAGTTCAAATTTATTGCCCATTATATTATTGATAGAGATCGTATAATCTCTGTTTTTCGGAACATAGAGGGTAAAATATACCATCTTATCTGTCAGAACAGTAAAGCTATTCCCTTGATCATCAGTTGCTGTAACGCGGATATTGGCGATATCCATAACTCCGGTATTTGTGAAGTTGCTTTTCTGGATTTCCACCATTCCTGAGATTCTGGCTGCTTCGATATACGGGACATAGTGTTTTTTGTTTTCTGTGATATTTATGTTTTGTGATGCACCTGAGAAGTTAAAGAAACCCTGCATATCGCTCAGGGGTAAAAGTTGCAATTCATAATTTCCGGCAGGCATATATTCGCAAGTTACTGAACCTGAGCTTCCTGTCAGGAGGGAAGTATTTTTAAACCTCACACTTTGCCCGGCTTTTGCAAAGCTCTCATCCTCCTGCATCAGCTTCAGCGAAACCTGTATGTTTTGTGCTCCCGGTTCTCTTGCCTCCTTTTTCCCGTTTCCGTTGAGATCTTTGAAACAGATAATCTCGATGTCATAATAGTTGGCTTTTTTTCGGCCGATATCAAAACCTTTTACCACTGAAGCTTCTATGGAGGTAAATGAGAGTGGTGAATCGTTGGTTGAACGAAAGGTGGTTTTCAGTTTCAGGTCGAGGTTGTCCTGAAGAGTTCCTTCCAGGGCGGCACTCATGGTCATGGCATCTCTTCGAAGGTTTGAATGATCATATCCGGCGTTAACATTGAGTGCCAGAAGATCTTTATAAAGTGCCTGTCTGTACCCTGCAGAAGCCATAAAACGTTCCTCAAGCGAGCGTGTGTAATTGGTTCCGGTAAGCACTCCGTCGGAATAATTCAGATTTACTGATATTTCACTGTTGAGCCCAAGCTTATGAGTAATGTTTGCCGTAGCCAGTTTATGAAACTTTCGCTTCAGGGTGTTACCACTCAGCACAGCATCTCTGAATCCGGCTTCAACCTTTGCACGATACTGAAGTCGGGTGCTGTACAGCGTAGCTTTTAGAAATGCATTGTACTCTTCACTGTACCAGGTGTTATTGCCATAGGTATCCTGAAGCAGGGTATTATAAACCAGCCCGGTGGTTAACCGTGTTCTTTTGATTGCCGGAAGTCCCAACTGAGCTGTGGCCTGATGCCGTAAAAGAAAAATATCCGGAGTCTCTGACCCGGTTTTTCCACTCAACCTCTGATTGTACACATATATTCCGGAGAGAGTAGTTCCTTTTCTTCCAACTCTTACCCCTGCAGCTCCTCTGACACTGTTACTGATCTGGGTCGTAATATCAGTCTCTATTAAACGGAATTCATTGGATGCGTTCATGGTCACAGCCTCTCCGATTTCTCCACGGTAATTCAATCTGTGCTCGTAATTCTCAGAGTTTACATCTTCTTGTGAGTCTGTTTCTGTAAGGTAATATTCACCTTCATAGCTGATGGAATTTCCTTTCAGAAACGTAAATGATGTATTGTTTTTTAGGGTGCGTGTCTCAGCATTTACAATGGCATTGCTGCTGAATGCCGCACTATTCATAAAATTGAAATTATTGATATTTAACTCATGACCGAGCGCATATCCGTAGCTTTTATCCAGCAACCCCTTGTTGGCAAAAGCATGTATAATATTATATTCTCCCAGTTTTTGTTCCAGTTCTCCGTAAAGGCTGTTTCTGATAAACATATTTCTTCCCAGATAGGAGCTTGAAGAGCCCAGTCCTCCTTCGAATGAGCGTGTGGAATAGTATAGCTCAAGATCATTGTCGGACCAGAAATCCTGAATATTGAAAATATCTCTGGTGTATATTCTGTATACCACAAACTGTTCTGTTTTGACCGGAATTTTCCCGCGCAGAAATACCGTAGTAATTGGAATATCCAGCTGATTGTACATTCTGGTTTGCAGCCCTGCCGTATTCAGTGGAAAAACTTTTGCATTGTCAAAGTTATCGTACTCTCCGGGTAGCCGAACAAATTTGATACTTTGATTTTGTTGTTCAATATCCGTGGAAGCGTTTACCTCAATCCGGCCATTGTTAAAGGGGGTCACCAGGTAGTATCTGTTACAGTTTACCTCAAGGTTCAGCGAGGTATCTGATTGTGCTGCAACTGTGATTTCAGAAGGTGGTTTTTTTGCCCCTGACGGAATTTTGATCTCATCTGAAGAGGTCCATTTTAATTGAAACTTTTCAGTGATGTTTCCTTTGTTTTCTATGGAGATGGATAAGGGTGCAATTACCGATTCAGGTTTAAAATATACTGTTGACTCACCGGTTTCCAGCGACCAGCTTCTGTTGGCATTCATGATGACCAGCGTTGATGCTTCATCGATGGGAGAATTGGAGTCTGTGAGAATTGCGGTGGCAATGGAGTATGGTTTTCCTGCGGGTGTAGTTTTTGGAATGGTAATACGCAGGGGTACCGGCTTTGTTTTTCCTGCCGGGATTTCCAGCATATCAGGAACCTCAGTCATTGGTCTCCAGCCTTCAGGCAGAGAAACCTGAATCCGTATTTTTTGGGCTTCGGTAGTGAGGTTTTTAATTTTTATCACATTAAAGTATAGTGCATCGGGACTGAGTTCCACGGTGTCTTTGATAAATTCCACGGCAGCGATTTCCGATTCCTCGCTAACCTGTGCAGTAACCCACACCGGCAGGAAAAGGATAATCAGTAATATGCTTCGTGAAACACCTCTCATCTATACCTTATCTTATTGACACCATTGTTCTACGTAGTTTTTTGCTTTTGGATGCCCTTTTTGATGTGCTTTTTGCATATCTGCGCAGGCTTTCTCATAATCCTCCAGTTTTGAATAGGTGTAACCCCTGAAAAAACAGGCCTCAGCACTTTCGTTTAATGAAATAGAACGGGTATACGCTTCAACAGCTTTTCCGTATTCATTCAAATAGAACAATGCATTCCCAAGGTCGAGGAAATACTGAGGGTTTTCAGGGTTCAGGAGTGTGGCGTCCTTAAGAATTTGCGAGGCTTTTTCGTAATTTTTCAGGATTGAATATCCAAGTCCGGCATGATGCAAAAATTCAGGGTTCTGAGGTTCCAGCTCCAGAGCTTTCTCAAAATGTTTCAGCGCTTTTTCTGTCTCTTGCATATTAAGCAGAATGGTACCTCTTGCATCCCAGGCTTTGGCAAACTCCGGGTTTAGTTTGAGTGCCATACCGTAATCGCTTAAAGCACCACCGTAATCTCCAAGCTGATTGCGAAGAAAGGCTCTGTTGATGTAGGTGAGATAGTTTTGCGGATCAAGTTCCAGTGCTGCGCGGTAATCGTCCAACGCCTCATGTGGACTTCCGGCGTCTAAAAATGCATCTGCGCGAAGCAGATAAACCTGCGCTTTTGCATCCCCTTTTTCAATCACGTTTGTCCACAACGAAATACTGTCAGTACGGATTTTTGCCTGCTCCCGGGTAACAAACAGGAAGCAAATTGCCAGAATTCCGGTGGCCCACGGAAGATATCGCTGAATGTTTTTTCCCGGTATACGGCTGAGCGATACCAATATCGCAAACCACATCACACCGGCAGGAAGATAGAGATAACGGTCGGCAATAAACTGCCGGCTGATAAACAAAACCGGTAGTGTCAACGCTATGTTAAGCAGGAAAAAGAGGTATGCGAACAGCAGCTCCGGAGTTCTCTTTCTCAGAAATAACCCTGTAAAAAGGAAGGCAGCAGCAACAACAGTCAGTATCAGGTGTGGCAGAATTCCCATCTCTGCGGCAGGGTAGCTGACATACGGATTCAGAAAAAACGGCGCGACGATATTCATCAGTCCCATCATTACCGCATCTCCGGAAAGAAGCAGCGCATGGAAAAGAGAGTAACTATTCTCCAAATCTGTTGTTAGTGAAGGCCATGTGCCCCTGGAGTTAATGGCAATTAATCCAAACACAACAGAAAATGCCAATAGCGGTAATTTTTCGAGGTGAAATGTGCGAAGTCGTTTTGGATAGAGAAAGATGTCAATAAGCACTAATGTTACTGGAAGCGTGATGGCTGTGGCCTTGGATCCCATTGCAAGTATTGCGGTGAGATAGAGCCACACATAGGTCCATTTGTTGTTTTTCCCATCGGCAATTTTCAGATATTGCTTCACCGAGATCAGATAGAAAAGCGAAAAGATTAGTGTGGAGCGCGAACTTATCCACATCACAGGCTCAGCAACTACAGGGTGAATGGCAAAAAGCAGTATCGCGCCCATGCGAACCATTGGCTGATTTGTGAAACGTGAAATTACTGAGCCGAAAGCCAGCACCACAAGGAAATGCAGCAGCAGGCTAACAATATGATAAGGCACAGGAGCATTTCCCCACAACGCATACTCCAATGAGAAAAGAAGCGTGGTAACAGGCTGATACATTCCTACCACATATCCGGTAAAGATTTTTCCGATGTTGGCGAAAGTAAACGCTGTAACATCCGGATTTTCAAAAACCTGATAGCTGTCATCCCAGTTCAGCCAACCTGCCTGAAAGGCGAAGGAAAAAGCAAAACCCAAAATCAATGCCGATGAAATATAAAGTATCAAATCCTTTCTGATACCAGAGAAGTCTTGTGATGCCATGCGTTTTGTTTTTCTCAAAGATAGAAAAAGAAGCGCTAAAACACTACCGGGCTTGAATATTAGCCTGAGGATTGTATTTTTGTTACCAATCCTGACAGTATTCCGGAATGAACCATTTGGCTCGTTTCGGTGTCTCTAAATAGAGATGAATAAAAACTAACATTTATATGATGAAAAAATTCTATGTTTTAATGCTGCTGGCTGGTCTCGGACTTATGGCTTCAGCGCAAACTCAGCGCCGCGTACTCGTGGAAGAGGCGACGAATGCTTCGTGTGGCCCGTGTGCTTCTCAGAATCCCGCCTTTGATGCACTTCTCCAGGCTAATCCCGATAAAGTAGCTGTGATAAAATATCACTGGTATTTTCCCGGAACAGATCCTATGAACGCTCAAAATCCGGATGAAAACAATGGCCGCGTTGCCTATTATGGAATTAACGGTGTTCCTACCGCAATCATTGATGGCGTGATTCCAAACGGAGGTACCTTCGGATATCCCGGAGCTCCGTCAGGGTTTACACAATCACTCATCAATCAGTATTACAATACTCCTTCACCGCTTGAAATGGCCGTGTATGAGGATATTGATACAGAAAACAATGTGATAGATGTTTATATCCTTCTGCATGCTGTTCAGGATGCTTCAGGAAGCCTGCGCTCTCATGTTACTGTAGTTGAGAAACACATCCATTTTACTTCCGCTCCCGGAGGAAACGGCGAAAAGGATTTCTATGATGTGATGAAAAAAATGCTCCCCGATGAAAATGGTACTCCCATTGATAATATGGAAGCCGGAGATTATATGATCCTGCATCAACAGTGGGATTATAATGGTTGGACGATCTACGATGAAGCTGAACTTAATGTCATCAGCTGGGTGCAGAGTGCAAATACGAAAACTGTGCTGCAATCTGCAATCGGAAGCAGTGAAATGTTTGAGCCTCTCTACAACCTTGATGTTGAGGTCGCTGCCATTAAAAATGTGCCTTCACGTACTTGTACGCCTCATGTGGAGCCTGTGCTCCAGCTTAGAAATAACGGCGACACAGAAGTGACATCAATGGAGATATCCTATTATATGAATGGCGAAGAAGCTGCTGTTTATAACTGGAGTGGTAGCCTTGGATTTCTGGACACAGAAGAAGTGGAACTCCCCGGTCTGGATTTTGACCTTATGGATGAAAATGATTTTCATGTGGAGATTACTGCTGTGAATGGTATTGCTGATGAGTATGTCAAAAACAACATCAAAACCCAACAGGTGATGCACTCTGTAAAAAGTGAAGACTGGGTGCGTCTGCTGCTTCGTACCGACAATAACCCTGAAGAAATCACCTGGGAAATTGTGAACAGTGAAGGGGAAGTGGTATTTAGCGGTGGCCCATACGAAGAGGCTAATCATATGGTAAATGAAGTACTCGAGTTTGATAATCAGGACTGTTATCTCTTCACAATTTATGATGCCGGCGGAGATGGTATCTGCTGTGAAAACGGAACAGGATTCTTTGCCCTTTCCGATAATACAAATACTGCTTTTGTCGAGGGTGGAAATTTCGACGACCAGGTTTCGGCAGCCTTTAAAATTCTTAAAGGTGTTGGGGTAAATGAATTTAATGATTATGGTGTAAATATCTATCCAAACCCTGCAACAGATTATGTGGAAATTGTGGCTACCATTGCGGAGAGCAGCACCGTATCATTTGAAATTTCTGACCTCGCAGGAAGAGTTGTTTATCGTGAAAACGAAAAAACCGTTAACTCCGGAACACATACTTTTAATGCCTCACTGGAAAATATTCAGGGCGGCGTTTACCTGGTACACCTTACAATTGGTGAAGAAGTTATTACCAAAAAAATGGTGATAAAAAAGTGATTTTGGCAAGGAACCTTTTGAGGTTTGTATATGTCTTGAATACATCTGTCACTCATAGATGGTTGGTTTAATTGCAATTCCGACAACCTCCCCGGGCGTCGGAATTGCCCATTTTTATACATTTGCATCCTAAACACGGAACCATGAGAAAGTTTATCCTAACCTTTTGTTTATTCTTAAGTGCTACTGCTATGCTTGTTGCCCAGGGTTGGCGCGATGGCGAAATGGAAATCAGCGTAAAGATTTCTTCACAGGAAACAGCAATGAAGATTGCAAAACTCGGACTCCCGGGAGATTACAGCAATGGCGCTGTAGTACTGTATGTTACGCCCGCAGAGATGCAAAAAGTCGCACTGATTACTGATGAAATTACAATACTGAAAAAGGACATGAATGCCTGGGCTGAATCCATGAAAGGATCCAGAGAGGCGTATCACTCCTATGCAGAAATTATTGCTCTCGCCGATAGCCTGGTGGAGCACTTCCCTGACATTTGTCAGAAAACAGTCTTTGGGATGAGTATTCAGAACCGCCAGTTGGCAGCATTGAAAATCAGCGATAATGTAGCTGTTGATGAGACCGAAGCTGAGGTGATGTTCGATGGAGGTATTCATGGTGATGAAATTGGTGCTGCGGAGAATGTGATTCGCTTTGCCCGCGACCTGTGTCTGGGTTACGGTGTGGATGATGAGATTACCAATCTTATTGATAACCGTGAAATCTGGCTCTACCTGATGGTAAACCCTGACGGAAGGGAGAATATGTCGAGGTATAATGCCGCCGGTGTGGATATTAACCGCGACTGGCCGTTTATGTGGAACGGCGAAGGCTCCAGCAGCGGACCTGCATCACAGCCCGAATCCAAAGCATTACGCAATTGCGCTTATAACAATCAGTTTGTAATTCATACTACTTACCACAGTGGTACCGAATATATCTCATGCCCGTGGAGTTACCGGTCAAGCCAGCCAACAGACCTTCCCGGAATCCTACATCTGGCAGGTGTTTACGCGGATGAATCCGGCTATGCCAATATTGAGTATGGACAGGGAAATACAGGCATGTACCCCATAAACGGAAGCTCCAAGGATTTTAACTACGGCGCTCTGGGTTCCGTGAGCTGGTCGATGGAAATTTCCTACGACAAGCAACCTCCCGCAAGCCAGCTCATGAGTTTCTATCTTAAAAATAAACCCTCCATGGTCGCAATGATTGAATATTCCGGCTATGGGATTGAAGGCCTGATAACTGATGAAACTACCGGTGAACCGGTACAAGCGGCCATTTTTATTGAAGATTACTACCCTTGTTTTAATGATCCTGTGGTTGGTGACTATCATAAATACCTTCTTCCCGGAACATACAGCCTGGTGGTAAAAGCCAATGGCTACGATGATGCTTTTGTAGATAATATCGTTATTAATGATTTGGAAAGTACTGAGGTAAATGTAGCTATGTCTCCCGCTGAAAATCACAAATACATTGCTAAATATCCGGCATCACAAATTCCTGACAATAATAATTATGACGAAGGACTGGTTCCGGCAATAATCGGAGCTCCGGATAATGTGAACTATTCGGTTGGTAAAAGCGGTTGGATAGTTTTCGATATGCAGGATGAGATTTATAATATGGAAGGCGATGAAATTACAATCTATGAAGGTGATGAAACACAGGAAGGTTATTCACTCTTTGCCGGAGCTTCAATAGACGGTCCATGGGTTTCACTGGGAGAAGGAGAGGGGACAACCTCATTTGATCTCTCTGCCGGGAATGTGGTAAAGGCGCGATTCTTTAAACTTATGGATGACGGAGATGGCAATGCCAATACCAATGATGCAGGCTTTGATTTCGATGCAGCACAAAATATTGCCATGGAGTCTGATGTCTATCTTCTCATAGACGGGTTTACCATTTCCGATGAGGCCGGAAACAACAATGGCGTTCCCGAGCCGGGTGAAACATTGGTGCTGAATGTTAATGTTCGGAATAATGGTATTCTGACAGCGTATGATGTGCAGGGACTTCTGGAGTGCTATAATCCGGAAGTAACAATTACAGAGCCTGCAGCTCTTTTTGGTGACATTGATGCCGGAACAACCGGAAATCAGACTTTTGAGGTGGTGCTTTCAGAGCAGATTCTCAACGGTACTCCTGTTATGATGACTCTGTCGCTTGAATCTGATGGTGGAATGTACACTTCTGTGGTGAATATCTCATTTACTGCCGGCGAGATTACCGAAGATTTTGAAACCGGCGACTTTTCGCTCCTGCCATGGTCTTTTGAAGGAAACAGCAGCTGGAATATTACTACTCCCGGTGCCGGTAGCGACTACTGTGCTGAATCAGGTACAATAACGGATAATCAAACCACTTCCATGGTCATAACAGCAAATGTGCTCGCCGATGGGTATATCTCTTTTGATATGAAAGTCTCCTCTGAATCAGGCTATGACTATCTGCAGTTTTATATTGATAACGCACTCACCGATCAGTGGAGCGGAAACTCCAACTGGACAGAAATGGCTTATAATGTCACTGCCGGAGTGCATACTTTTAAATGGACTTACATGAAAGACGGTTATGTGAGCAGCGGTGCCGATAAAGGATGGATTGACAATATTACTTTCCCCTCAGTGAGCTTTGATGAATCGGGAAGTATTACCGGTATTGTTACTGATGCAGAAAGCGGAGCTTTGATTGAGGATGTAGCGATTACAGCACTCCACCAGTCGATGTATTATTTTACCACTGCCGAAACCGATGAATCCGGAGTTTATGGTATGATGGATATTCCTGCCGGTGACTATGAGATCTGTTTTGAAAAAGAGGGTTATGTCACTTTTTGTGATATTGTTACTGTTACAGCCGGTGAAACCCTTGAATTTGATGTTGCACTTCAGTATGGTGTCGGAATAGAAGATTTTGATAATGTCTCTTCGGTTTCTGCCATTCCCAATCCGGTAAATAATGGTTCTGTAACCTTAAATTTAGGGCAAAGCCCTGATAGTGATGTACTGGTTACCATGACAGATTCAAACGGTCAACAGGTTTTATCCCGCACGGTCAGTAATCCCGGATCTACAATTATCCTGGAATCCTCATTTATCGAAGGATTGCCTCAGGGAATATATTTAATCAATGTAGTTGCAAGTAATAAGCTGTATATCAGCAAAATAATAAAAATGTAGCATCACTTTTATTTTTGCGAAATCGTTTTAAATTTGCATTCACGATATTTATAAGGTCAAAAGAATAAACTACACACTACACACTATGAAAAAAGTCAACTTTCGTAATATGTTGATAATGATGCTTCTGGTATTGATGTCAACATTTTCTTTCGGGCAGGTTTATGAGTTTATGCCTGCCGGCAGCGACCATGGGTTACAGTTAAAATCTGCGAAAGCAGACAAAGTAGCACTGGAATTTTCACTGCAGTCTTTCTCCATGGACAAGATTATTGTTAATGGTGAAATTATGGATAAAGTATTGATGCCCGGCAGCATGCTTCCGGCAGATGAAGGCACACCTGATTTGCCTTCTTTAGGTCAATACGTGGCGATACCTCAGGGCGCTTCAGCACACCTGAAGGTGATATCCTTTAAAGAGGAACACTACAGCAATGTTGAGGTATCCCCGGCTCCGAGAATCCCTGTTGTTTCTGACGACAGCCCTCTCTATTATGAAAAAAGCACTGAAATATATAGTGAGAATGCGTTTTATCCTGCCGAACCTTTTATGTTGTCTGAGAACTTGAAGATTCGTGGTGTGGATGCTGTAATTCTTGGAATCTCTCCTTTCCAGTATAACCCTGTTACCAAAGAGCTGATAGTGTATACTGAAATTGAGATGGAAGTGGTTTTTGAAGGTGGCAACGGACATTTTGGTGAAGACAGACTCAGAAGTCGTTTCTGGGAACCCATCATCCAGGATATGCTTATCAATTACAGCTCGTTGCCGGAAATAGATTTCTTCCCGGAAAATGCTCCTGAGAGCAAGAATACCAATTTCGAATATGTGATTATTACTCCCGACAACCCACAATTTATTACATGGGCAGACTCTATCCGTCGCTTCAGAAATAAGCAGGGTATCAAAACCGGCGTTTTCCAGCTTCAGCAAATTGGTGGAAATAATGTGGGGGCCATTGAGACCTTTATCAATAATGCCTATAACACATGGCAGATTCCACCCGCAGCCTGCCTGCTTTTGGCTGATTATGGAAACTCCGGCGATAATACAATCACTTCGCCGCTGCACGACAACTACTGTGTGTCGGATAATATGTATGCTCATGTGGATGACGATAACCTCCCGGATATCTCTTTTGCACGTATGACTGCTCAGAATGCCGGTCATCTTGAAACCATGATTGGCAAGATGATAAGCTATGAAACCAACCCTCCGGTAAATCAGGATTTTTACGACCACCCGATTTCTGCCGGCGGCTGGCAGACGGAACGTTGGTTTATCCTCTGTACCGAGGTTTGCCATGGTTTCTGGACCAATGAACTGGGTAAAGAACCTGTACGTGAGTATGCAATCTATAGCGGTACTCCCGGCAGCCAGTGGTCTACAAATTCAAATACCAATACTGTGGTGAACTATTTCGGACCCAACGGTCTTGGCTATATTCCTGCTGATCCTTCATACCTTAATGATTGGGGTGGAAATGCAAGCAGGATTAATACTGACATTAACAATGGCGCTTTTATGCTTTTGCACCGCGACCACGGTTTTGAAAACGGTTGGGGTGAGCCGTCATATACCACCAGTGACCTCAATGGTCTTAATAATGATGACCTTACCTTTGTGCTGTCACTGAATTGCTTAACAGGAAAATATAACTACTCTTCCACTTGTTTTGCCGAGGCTTTCCATCGTCACGAAAAAGGTTGTACCGGAATTATTGCTGCCAGTGAAACATCATACTCTTTTGTGAATGATACTTACTGTTGGGGAATGTTTGACAATATGTGGGGTAACTTTGATCCCGGATATGGCGTGGATCCTGTGCCTTCTGACTGGACCCGCCCTTGTTTTGCCAACTCAGCAGGAAAATATTATCTCGCAGCAAGCAGCTGGCCTTCAAACACAAACAACAAAGTGGTAACATATCACCTGTTCCACCATCATGGTGATGCTTTCCAGACAGTATATTATAATATGCCTCAGGACCTCACAGTTACTCATCCGGAAGAGATTACTCCCGGTACAATTACTATGGATGTAACTGCTGATATAGGATCAACTATCTGTCTGAGCAGTAATGGTACTATCCTCGATGTGGAACAATCTACCGGCGGTGTTACTACACTGAATTTTGTGGAAGCTCCCATCGGATCAGTTCTTCTGCTTACCATTACAAAGCAGAACTACTTCCGTTATGAAGCTGAAATAATGGTTGTTGGTCCTCCCGCAGCTGCCAATACTCCTGCACCTTCAAATAACCAGACTAAGGTAGATGTCTTTACAGGCCTTACATGGAATGGCTCCGGTGCTGATTATTATGAAGTATATTTTGGTACTGATAACCCTCCAACAAACATGGTGAATGGCGAAGAGGTTATTGAAGCTGCATATATGTTTGCTGAACCACTGGATTTTGATCAGACCTATTTCTGGCAGATTGTTTCAGTGAATGATTATGGTAATACAGGAAGTGAAGTATGGTCTTTCTCTGCTGCCGGTGAACCGGATGAAGATTTTGAAACCGGTGATTTCATGCTCCACAACTGGCAACTCTCCGGTGATGCTGACTGGACTGTCGTAAACAGCGATTCCAAACATGGTGACTATGCCGCGCAAACCGGCGTTGTAGGTGACAGCCAAAGCAGTTCACTGATTATTGATATCGACTGCAGCGGATTTGAAAAAATTAAATTCTATAAAAAAGTCAGCTCAGAAGAAAGTTCTGACAAGCTGATATTCCTTATCGACGGACTGGTAAAAGGTGAATGGAGTGGTGATATTGACTGGTCGTATGAGCAGCATATGGCCGGCCCGGGACCACACACTTTTGAGTGGAGATATGAAAAAGACGGAACCGGATCTGCAGGTGCTGATATGGCATGGATTGATTTTATCTACTTCCCGCCAACCGCAGCTCTTTCTGCCAATGCAGGTGCTGATGCTGAAATTTGCGAAACCAATACTTACACCACAAATGGTTTTGCTTCCAATCATACATCTGTAGAGTGGACCACCGATGGTGATGGCACTTTCGAAGACGCGACAGCTCTCACAACAATTTATACACCGGGAAGCGCTGATATTGCCAATGGCGGAGTTACTTTGACGCTTACTGCATTTGCCGGAGCTGACCAGGTTAGTGATAATGTGGACCTTGTAATTAACCCGGCTCTTGATGCTGAGGTTGGTGATGGTGTGATTTGCGAACAGGGCAATGAAATTAACTGGGTTACCGCTGAAAACTTCGCAGCTGTGGTATGGACTACTGCCGGTGACGGTTCTTTCGACGATAATACCCTTTTGAATCCGGAGTATGTTCCCGGAACACAGGATATCGCATCAGGAAGCGTAGAACTCACAGTAAGTATTACTGCCCTAAACGGTTGTGCTGACTTTTCAGAAACATTTACAGCTACTGTTACCGGAACACCTGAAATTCCGGTGATGCCCAATGGTCCTGATGCCGTGGATACTTATTACACTCAATCATCTGATTACACTACTTCCGGTGATGCCATCAACTATGAGTGGAACCTCTCGCCAATGTCAGCAGGTACTTTCTCTTCTGATGAAAATACCGTTACCATTGAATGGGATACCGAATTTGAAGGAAATGCTGAACTTAAAGTAAGAGGTATCAACAACTGTGGTATCAGTGAATTCTCTGAAATACTGAATATCGTGGTTTATAATACAGTTGGTATCAGTGATTATAACCGTGAGATTTCTGTCTCGCCAAACCCAAGTATGGGCATCTTTACGCTTTCTTATGATGCAGGGCTGAATGAGAATATCATCATTACAATGACCTCTGCTGATGGAAAGAAAGTGATGGAGGAAGAGACCACTGCGAGCAATGATTTCTCTATGGATATCGATGGAAGTATATATGGCCGTGGTGTCTACTATATCACGGTCAGGTCATCTGAAAAAATCTATACACAAAAAATTATCATTCAATAAATATACGGGGCTGCAGAGACGCAGCCCTTTTTTAATACATATTTAGATCAAGTAGGTTTTTTTTTGAAGTATCTGATTAACACATATATATGAAATTTAAAAAAGCGTGGCATTTGTCCGCGCTTTTTTATATTTTTACGCGGCGTTAATAGAGTTTACTCACATTTAAACACATAACAATGAAGCAAAATTTACTGCAGCGCGTACTGTTAGTGGCTTTTGGGGTAGTTTTTTCATTGAGCCTCTTTGCTCAGGAAAAAGTTACTTATGCTGACCACAAGTACGACCAAGGAATTCAATTGGCAAAAGAATCAAAAGGCGGCGTTTCCGTCACATTTAGCATTAATGAGTTTACATTCACCGACAGGGATGTAAATGGTGAAACCATGAAAGGGATTGAAATTCCCGGAACATTTCTTCCCAATGACGAAGGTTACCCGGATCTTCCCGGTCAGAGTCGTTTTGTGATGATCCCTCAGGGAGCGGAGGCTTCTGTGAGCATTAAAAATGCTGTTGTGGAAACTTATCAGAATGTTGAGATCTCTCCTGCACCACGTATCCCGCTGGATACTGAAGATGGTCCATTGGAGTTCAACAAGAATATGGAAGTTTACAACCAGAATGCTTTTTATCCTGAAAACCCTGTGCAGATCTCTGAAGAGAGAAATATCCGTGGCGTTGATATGGTGATGCTCGGAATTACTCCTTTCCAGTACAATCCTGTAACTAAAGAGCTGAAAGTTTACCGTGATATGGAAATTGAAGTTTCTTTTGAAGGTGGCAACGGCCAGTTTGGTGAAGACCGTCTGAGAAGCCGTTACTGGTATCCTATGGTAAAAGATATGGCGCTTAACAGTGGCTCTCTGGAAGAGATGGATTACAATAAGAGAATCCTTAACAGAGAAACTAAAACAAATACCGATCTGGAATATATCATTATCTCTCCCGATGATCCTATCTTCCAGGCATGGGCAGGTGTTATCAAAAATTACCGTACAAAGCAGGGTATTGTTACCGGTGTAGTTACGCTTTCTGAAATTGGCGGTAACAATGCTGCTACTATCGAAAATTATATCAATAATGCATACAACACATGGTATGTACCACCGGCCGCTGTGCTTATTCTCGGTGACTATGGTTCTGACCAGAACGTTAACGTTACAAGCCCGATGTGGGATAACTACTGTGTTTCTGATAACATCTACGCTGATGTGGATGAAGATGACCTCCCGGACATCGTTTTTGCACGTATTACTGCACGTAATGAGGATGAACTCTCGCTGATGATTAACAAATTCATCAACTATGAAAACAATCCTCCGCTGAGTTTCGACTTCTATAATAACCCGATTACTGCTCTTGGCTGGCAGACTGAAAGATGGTTCCAGATCTGTTCTGAAACTGTTGGCGGATTCTGGAAAAATGAACTGGGTAAAGAGCCGGTTCGTATCAATGAAATTTACAGTGGTTCTCCGGGTTCTACATGGTCTACTGCAACAAATACTTCTACTGTATTGAACTACTTTGGTCCTAACGGCCTTGGTTATATCCCCGCAACTCCTGCTGAACTGGGTAACTGGGCCGGCGGAAATGCTTCCATGATTAACAATGCCATCAATGCCGGAGCATTTATGCTGATGCACCGTGACCATGGTGGTGAAACCGGTTGGGGTGAGCCTGATTATGGCAACTCTGATATCCTTGGTCTTAACAATACTGACCTTACATATATCCTGTCTATCAACTGTCTGACAGGTAAGTATAACTGGAGTAGTGAATGTTTCGCTGAGGCTTTCCATCGTCATCAGTATGGTGCACTCGGACTTATCGCTGCCTCTGAGGTTTCTTACTCTTTTGTAAACGATACTTATGTTTGGGGTATGATGGATAATATGTGGAATGAATTTATGCCTGACTACGGTGATGAATTCCCCACAAACTTTATCCGTCCTGCCTTTGGTAGTGCTGCCGGAAAACACTTCCTCGAAAGTTCCAGCTGGCCATACAATACCAGCAACAAAACTGTAACTTATCACCTCTTCCATGCCCACTCAGGAGCATTTACAACCGTTTATTCTGAAATGCCTACTCAGGTGGCTATTGAATACTCTGAAGTACTTCCTGTAGCTCAGGAATTCTTTGAGTTTACCGGTGAAGAAGGCGCAATGGTTTGTTTAACTTATAACGATCAGATTATTGGTGTAGCAGAAGCTAATGGTACGCTGCAGCAGATGATGATTGATCCCATGTCAAACCCGGGAGACTCAGTACTGGTGACAGTTACTGCAAGAAATAAATTCCGTTATGAGGATTACGTATTGATAGCAGGAGCTCCTTTCCCAACTCAGAACCCGAACCCTGCAGATGGTGACGATGGTATAGCTCCGTTTACCAAACTTAAGTGGACAGACGGTCTTGGTAACCTTGCAGAAACTTATAAGGTTTATGTAGGTACTGATAATCCTCCAACCAACATTGTTAATGGTGAAGAGACAACAGAAAATATCTTCACTCTTCCTGAAGATCTTGATTTCGAATCTACCTACTATTGGAGAATAGATTCTTATAACATTTATGGCTCCGTTGAAGGTAATGTGTGGACATTCGATACTGGTACCGAAGCTGATGAAGATTTTGAAACCGGTGATTTCTCTGCTTGGGGATGGTATTCCGGTGGTGATGCTGACTGGTCGGTTGTAAATAGTGAAGCTGCATGCGGATCTTATGCTGCTCAAACAGGTGAAGTTGGTGCTATGCAGTCTACTTCATTATTCCTGGATGTTAATATTGATGCATTCCTGCCTCAGGTAATGACTTACTGGGTGAAGATGGATGCTGCCAGCTCTTCCACTATGAGTTTCTATGTGGATGGTGTTTACAAGATGAGTACAGCAGGCTCTATGGACTGGGCTCTTTGTGCTCCACTTGTTCCTCCCGGACAGCATACTCTCGAGTGGCGTTTTGCTACAGGTGAGGTTTCTACCGGTGATGAGGTAGCATGGATTGACTTTATCCACTTCCCGAATCTCGCAGGTCTCTCTGTTTCTGCAGGCGATAACACTACTATTTGTGAAGATGATGTATATGCAACTCAGGGTGCTGCCTCAAGTTATGCAGGCCTCGAATGGACTACCAGCGGAACAGGTACTTTTGATGATCCTGCTGACCTGCATACAACCTACATTCCAAGTGAGGATGACTATGCCGCAGGTATGGTAACTCTTACCCTTGATGTTTGGGATGAAGAAGAAAATCACCTTATAGATGATATGGAACTCGCATTTATGGATGCTCCCGGAATCAATGCTGAAAACGGTGGTATCTGTGGCTCCGGTCCTGCAATGATTGACTGGGTAGATGTTACTAACTACTCTTCAGTAAACTGGTCGACAATGGGTGATGGTTCTTTCGATGATCCTTCACTGCTGAATCCAACTTATACTGCAGGTGCTGAAGACCTTGCCAATGGTTCTGTGGAACTCGTCATGAATATCCATGGTAATGCACCTTGTGGTACTATTGATCATTCTGTTATGGTAGCTGTTGAAAGTGATCCTATGATTCCAACAATGCCTGACGGCCCTGATTATGTTGACCTCTATTATCTGTCATCTACTGAGTACACTACCGATGGAAACACTTCTGTGTACAACTGGGTACTTGAACCTGCTGAAGCCGGTGACCTGACAAAAGATGGTTCTACCGCATATATTTCCTGGAACACAGAGTTTGAAGGAACAGCAACACTTACTGTTAACGGTGAAAACGGTTGTGGTGTGAGTAGTTATTCCGATGCTCTGGAAATTATTATTGATAACACTGTAGGTATTAATGATCTTGATCAGTTTAATACTAAGGTTCTTCCGAACCCTGCCAATGGTATTTTCAATGTATATTTTAATGCTCAGGGATCTTATACGCTCTCTGTATTCAATACACTTGGTGAGCGTATTTATCATTCTGAAAATAATTTAACAGAAGAGGTTCGCGAAACTGTAAACCTCAGTAACTATAGTAATGGTCTCTATTACCTTGTAATTGAGGGTGATAACGCTAAAGCCGTGAAGAAAATCATCATCGACAAATAGTCGGCGGTATATGAATTTTTTAGGCGCCGCAGATTTTCTGCGGCGCTTTTTTTATATGTATCGGAACGCTTTGGCGCATTTGGTTGTCTTAATGTTGGGTTTAATCTAAATCGATTAAATAATTTTTGTAACTTATTGCGCTAAAATCACTTACTATATTGAAGATATACGCTAAATAAACAAATCTCTATTGACTATGAAAAAAACTTTACTCTCTGTATTTGCTGTTCTTATGTCTGTTTTTCTTTTCGGACAGGCTAAAATTGCACGTGAAGAAGTACTCCTTGAAATTGGTACTGCAACATGGTGTACTTACTGCCCCGGCGCAGCAATGGGCGCGGAAGACCTCATTGCAAACGGCTGCGATGTAGCTGTTATTGAGTATCATACCAGTGACTCCTACACCAACACTGCTGCTACTACCAGAGCTTCATACTGTGGTATAAGCGGTATTCCTGATGCCTATTTTGATGGCGTTGAAAATGTTAGTGGTGGTAATCATACCCAAAGTATGTACCCATCTTACCTGCCAAAATATGAGCAGCGTATTGTCGTTCCTTCTACTGTTTCCATCAGCTGGTACGGTTTTCATGAAGGAAATACTTACACTGTGATTTCCACAATTCAGAAGCATGCTTCTGTAAGTAATGACCTTACCTTCCACCTTGCACTTACTGAATCAGGTATTCAGGAAGCATGGCAGGGACAAACAGAACTTCACTGGGTGGAGCGCTGGATGCACAACGAAGGTTCAGGCGAAGACATTACCCTTAGCGGCCCTGCTCCGGTTACTGTAACATGTACTTTTGATGTTCCCGGCGACTGGGTTCTTGAAGAACTTGAACTCGTGGCTTTTGTTCAGGATAATATCGACAAGGAAGTTCAGCAGACTATCAAGGTTATGCTTGAAAGCCTTCCTTTGCCTCCCCCTGTAGCTGATTTTACTGCCGATCAGACTGAGTTCTGCGACAACGGTACAGTAAACTTCACCGATAACTCAGCTTATGCTG
>PKSY01000229.1 GCA_002869405.1 Marinilabiliales bacterium | reverse complement strand
GATAGTCCACCATAAATACGGTAGGGGATGTTTTGTTTTCTAAGCGCCTCTTCCATAGTTCTTGACTGTGCGTTGGTGCGGTAAAGAATGGCGACATCACTATTCTTGATATGGTCATTCATCTTAGCCTTAAAAATGGCATCTGCAACCAAAAAGCCCTCTTCGGAATCTGTGGAAGCCTTTAAAATGGCAATCTTCTCACCGGAAGTGTTAGAAGTCCATACATCCTTTTGGATTTGATTCTTGTTTTTTTCAATTACTGAATTCGCAGCATTCACGATATTCTGTGTTGAACGGTAATTCTGTTCAAGTTTAAATACCCTGAGCTCGGGGTAATCATGCTTCAGATTGAGGATATTCTGAATGTTAGCACCCCTGAATGCATAAATACTTTGTGCGTCATCACCAACAACACAAATGTTTTCATTGTCGGCCGCAAGTTTCTTTGTAATCAGGTATTGTGCATAGTTGGTATCCTGAAACTCATCCACGAGGATATACCGGAATTTCTTTTGATATTTGAACAATACATCCGGAAAATCGCGCAGAAGTACATTCATATTAAACAACAGGTCATCAAAATCCATCGCCGAAGAGCGAAAAAGCTTCTCCTGATAGGTGGAATATATCTGACCCAGGAAGGGACGGGCTGATTGTTTATCCTGCGCAAGCAAATCAGCATTGCGGTTATAATCTCCTGCTGAAATCAGGCTCGATTTAGCTGAAGAGATTCTGTTGAGTACAATATTCGGTGCATAGAGTTTTGGATCCAGCTGGAGGTCTTTAACCACATTTCGAATCAGACTTTTTGAGTCATCCGTATCATATATGGTATAATTTGGAGGATAACCGATTAGCTGACCCTCCACACGAAGGATTCGGGCAAAAATACTGTGAAAAGTGCCCATCCACACATCTTTGGCCTGTTGATCATTTACCAGACTTATAATTCTCTCCCTCATCTCCCGTGCAGCCTTATTGGTAAAGGTCAGTGCCAGAATATTAAACGGGTCGACACCATTCTGAAGCATATGAGCTACTCTGTAAGTAAGTACTCGTGTTTTTCCTGAACCTGCGCCGGCGATAACCATCACAGGGCCGTCAGTTGCCTCTACTGCTTTTCTTTGTGCTTCATTAAGGTGCGATAAAATACTCTTTTCCATATCATGAATTTCCAATCTGCGAAGATACAATGTTGCAGTGAGGGTTGCAATGATAAAAAGTTATTTCACAGAGAGTCGCAAAGGAGACACAGAGAGCCGCAAAGAATTCCGTTTGAAAGCAATTTTTTACCCGTCGGATATTATTTTAGTAGGAAAGAGATCCGGAAAGTACTGTAGGATTTTCGTTCGAAAGATAATTTAACATAACCTAAAAATCAGAATTGTTGATATTTATTACGTTTTTTTCTTTTTTTGAGTGGTATTGTTATTTTATATTTGTAATCATAATAACGTTATTAACCATATTTCCAAGAGACCTGACCAATGAGAAACATTATTATTATTCAATTATTAATTGCGGTGTTATTTGTGAGCTGCAAAACTGAAAATGAAGAAACTGTTTGCCAAGGCTTTGATTTAGAACAACCAACACTGAATGACGAGGTTGATTATGAGATTATTACTGCAGTGTTGGATGCCTATTGTATAAATGCTGAATTTGTTCATATTGATCAGGAAACAATAGCTGCATTATTCTCATGAAAAAAGATAATACATGGGTTGTTTCGGATGAAATACTAATTGGATTAACATAAAGATGGAACTTTAGAATCTCCTTATAACCATATACGCGGCTGGTAGAGGGGCTCCCCTTTACCTACTTTCACTATCTACCAACCTATCCCATTAATGTTACGACAGGTAAAAATCTCTTTGTGCAACTTTGTGTCTTCTTAGTGACTCTTTGTGAAATAATTTTAATTACAAAACCATCTTCCATTATTATTATTCTGGATTATTAAAAAAATATCACCTGATATTTAAATTTAAGGTTGTGAAAGTTTGGAAGTTACAAATGGATGCCGTACTTTTGCAGCCTTAAAACCGGAAGATAGGTGTAAAAGCCTTTATTTTCGGGAGTTAGACAAGAATCGAGGAACCTGAGAAGTTAAGACTGTTATAGGTTCGAAGTTGCAAACTGAGGAAGAATGCAACTGAGTCTTTCCTGCCACGGAGAAATTCCCCGAATTTTGTACAACGAATTAAGATACTGTTAATCAGTTCATTAAAATATTTGAGACTGTTAAGAGGTTGAATGGAAATATTTTATACTTTTGCAGTCCCGAAAATTTAAAGGGTATAAAAAAAGGTAACAATAAGTAATTAAACAGATTAGTATGCCGACAATACAACAGTTAGTCCGCAAAGGTCGCCAGCAACTTACCGAGAAGAGTGGTTCTCCGGCGCTGGATTCATGTCCGCAAAGGCGTGGTGTATGTGTTAGGGTTTATACCACAACACCAAAGAAGCCAAACTCTGCAATGCGTAAAGTAGCAAGGGTAAGGTTAACAAATCAGAAAGAGGTCAACGCTTATATTCCTGGAGAAGGACATAACCTCCAGGAACACTCTATCGTTATGATCCGTGGCGGAAGAGTAAAAGACCTCCCGGGTGTGCGTTACCATATTATCCGTGGTGCATTGGATACATCAGGTGTGGAAGGACGTACGCAGAGAAGATCCAAGTATGGTACAAAGCGTCCGAAGAAATAATTTGTAATTGATTTTAGTTAGGTAATTATGAGAAAATCAAAACCAAAAAAACGAATAATTCTTCCCGATCCAAAGTTTAATGATCCTTTGGTGACTAAATTTGTCAATAACCTCATGCTGAATGGTAAGAAAACCCTTGCCTTCAAAATTTTTTATGACGCTATTGATATCGTAAGTGAAAAAACCGGTGAGAATGGACTGGAAGTATTTAAAAAAGCGCTCGCTAACGTGACTCCTGCTGTTGAGGTTCGTTCACGTCGTATTGGTGGTGCTACATTCCAGATTCCTTCTGAAATCCGTGCCGGTCGTAAAAGCTCTATCGGAATGAAAAACCTTATCGGTTTCGCTCGTAAACGTCACGAAAAAACTATGGGCGCAAAACTGGCAGGTGAAATTATGGCTGCTTACAAAGAAGAAGGTTCTGCTTTCAAACGTAAAGAAGATACGCACCGTATGGCAGAAGCTAACAAAGCATTCTCTCACTTTAGATTCTAAATTAGAACGAAGACTATATAATAAGGTATAACAGAAAATGTCAGAAAGACTTTCACATACAAGAAACATCGGCATTATGGCGCACATCGACGCGGGTAAAACCACGACGACTGAGCGTATTCTGTATTATACCGGCATAAACCACCGCATCGGAGAGGTTCATGATGGCGCTGCTACTATGGACTGGATGGTGCAGGAACAGGAACGTGGTATCACAATTACTTCCGCAGCTACAACCGTATTCTGGAAAAAAGATAACCAACAATACAAAATAAATATCATCGATACTCCCGGTCATGTGGACTTCACCGTAGAAGTTGAACGATCGCTCAGAGTTCTTGATGGTGCTGTTGCAATCTTTTGTGGTGTTGGTGGAGTGGAACCACAATCCGAAACCGTTTGGAGACAAGCTGACAAGTATCATGTCCCCAGAATTAGTTATGTAAATAAAATGGATCGCGCCGGTGCAGACTTCTTCCGTGTTCTTGAAGAGATGGAAGATAAACTTGGCGCAAAACCAATCCCGATGCAGCTTCCTATCGGCGCTGAAGACGATTACCGCGGTGTAGTTGATCTGCTGACAAAAACTGCATGGGAATGGAACTCTGACAGCCTTGGCGCAGATTTCTTCCAGGTGGAGATCCCGGAAGATATGGTTGAAATGGTTAATGAATACCATCAAAAACTTATCGAAGGAATCGTTGAAGAAGATGAATCACTCTTTGAAAAATATCTGGAAAATCCTGCCAACCTTAATATAAATGACCTTATAACAATAATTCGTAATGCTACACTTAAACTACAGATTACTCCTGTTTTCTGTGGTTCTTCGTTTAAAAATAAAGGAGTGCAGCCATTACTTGATGCCATTGTTAATTATCTTCCTTGCCCCACAGATATCGAAGCTGTTAAAGGAATTAATCCTTTTACTGAAAAAGAGGAATTTCGTCATGCCGATGAAAATGAACCTCTGGCAGCACTGGCGTTTAAAATTGCCACTGATCCTTTTGTGGGTCGTATTGCTTTCTTCCGTGTTTATTCAGGAGTTATGAAGAGCGGCGCTCAGATTCTGAATGTTGGAACCGGTAAGAAAGAACGCATATCCCGTCTGATGCAAATGCACGCAAACAAGCAAATTCCGCAAGAGGAAATCAAAGCAGGAGATATTGGCGCAGCCGTTGGATTTAAAGAAATCCGTACAGGCGATACACTTTGTGAAGTGAGCGCTCCTTTATCACTTGAGAATATTGTTTTCCCGGAACCTGTAATACGTATGGCCGTAGAAGCTAAGAAACAGGATGATGTTGATAGACTTGATATGTCGCTGCAACGTATGGTCGAAGAAGATCCTACATTCCAGGTGGTGAATGATGAAGAAACAGGTCAGAAAATTATTTGTGGAATGGGTGAGTTACACCTTGATGTTATTCTCGACCGACTGGTACGCGAGTTTAATATAGAGTGTAACAGAGGTCGTCCGCAGGTAGCATATAAGGAGGCTGTAACACAAACGATAATACATCACGAAGTATATAAAAAGCAAACCGGCGGTAAAGGTAAATTTGCAGAGATCAAGGTTGAAATTGGCCCTGCTGATGATGATAACCGGGGTTTGACATTTATAAATGCTGTTAAAGACGGCGCAATTCCAAAGCAATTTATTCCTGCAATTGAAAAAGGGTTTACCAATGCTATGACCAATGGTCCTCTGCTTGGGTATTCACTTTATAATCTTAAAGTCCGTCTCATCGACGGATCAGCACATAGTGTTGATTCCGATGCGCTGGCATTTGAGGTTGCTGCAGGCGTGGCTTTCAGAAATGCTGTAAAGCAGGCAAAACCAATCTTGCTGGAACCCGTCATGGATCTTGAAGTAGTAACTACCGAAGAATACCTGGGAGATGTTACCGGTGACCTTAATAAACGTCGCGGGCAACTGGAAGGTATCAGTTCAAAAGCAACCAGCCAGGTGGTAATGGCAAAAGTACCCCTTGGCGAGATGTTCGGATATGTAACTACATTAAGAACAATTACATCAGGACGCGCAACATATTCATTGGAATTCTCACATTATGCAGAAACACCCAGGGAAATTGCTGAAGATGTAATCTATAAAACAAAAGGATATTTAGTAGAATTTTAAAGTTTGTTGACAATTAAAAACGTAAAAGAGTGAGCCAGAGGATTAGAATCAAACTGAAGTCGTACGATCATAATTTGGTGGACAAATCTGCCGACAAGATCGTGAAGACTGTGAAGTCAACCGGCGCTGTTGTAAGTGGCCCGATACCATTGCCTACGCACAAACAGATCTTTACCGTTAACAAATCTACATTTGTTAACAAGAAATCCAGAGAGCAGTTTGAGCTGTCGTCGTATAAAAGACTTCTCGACATCTACAGCACAACCTCAAAAACTATCGACGCTCTTATGAAGCTTGAATTACCAAGTGGTGTTGAAGTTGAGATTAAAGTGTAACTGTAAGTAAAGGTAAAGGCAGTAATTAACCAGTTAAACTGAGAAACAATGTCAGGAATTATTGGAAAGAAAATTGGGATGACCAGTATTTATGATGCCTCTGGAAAGAATGTTCCATGCACAGTTATTGAAGCTGGTCCCTGTGTTGTTACACAGGTGAAGACCCCGGAAACTGATGGCTACGAAGCTATTCAGTTGGCTTTCGAGGATAAAAAAGAAAAACATACTTCAAAGGCCCTGAAAGGACATTTTGATAAAGCCGGAGTGAATCCGAAGAAAGTTGTAAGAGAATTTACCCGCTTTGAAAAAGGCCATCAGAAAGCCATTGGAGAAGAAGTAACCGTGGAAATTTTTGTTGAAGGAGAATTTATCGATGTAATCGGTACTTCAAAAGGTAAAGGATTTCAGGGTGTGGTAAAACGTCATGGATTTGCTGGTGTTAACGATGCTACACATGGTCAGCATAACCGTAACCGTGCCCCGGGTTCGATCGGAGCATCATCCTACCCATCCAGGGTATTTAAAGGAATGCGTATGGCAGGTCGTACAGGAAATGACAGAGTTAAGATGATTAACCTTCAGATTTTGAAAATCGTACCTGAAAAAAATATTATTGTAGTAAAAGGGTCTGTACCTGGTGCTAATGGCTCATATGTAATAGTTGAAAGATGGAGTTAACAGTATATAATATCAACGGAGAAAAGACATCCAGAACAGTTGAACTGAATGATGCAGTGTTTGGTATTGAACCTAATGATCACGCTATCTATCTGGATTCAAAGCAATATCTGGCTAACCAGAGACAAGGTACTCACAAAGCGAAAGAACGTGGCGAAGTTGCCGGAAGTACAAAGAAGATTAAACGTCAGAAAGGTACAGGTACAGCACGCTCGGGTGATATCAAGAACCCTCTCTATCGTGGCGGTGGACGCGTCTTCGGACCAAGACCCAGAAACTATAGCTTTAAACTCAATAAAAAGCTTAAGCGTCTGGCACGTTGCTCAGCCCTCGCATATAAAGTACGTGAGGAAAACCTTATCGTGGTTGAAGATTTTACTTTTGAGGATCACAAAACAAAGAACTTTGTTAACGTGATGAACAATATGGGTTTGGTAAACGACAAAGCACTCTTTGTAATGCCCGAATCCAACGAGAATCTATACCTCGCATCTCGTAATATTCCTAATGTGGATGTTATTAATGCTCAGAACCTTAACACGTATGAATTGCTTCGTGCGTCAAAACTGATGGTTTTTGAGAGCTCAATAAAGAAGATCGAAGAGATCTGTTCGTAACTAGTAGTTTAACGATCAAAAAAGACGAACAATGGCAATCATAATTAAGCCGGTGATAACAGAAAAGATGACAGACCTGAGCGAAAAGCGCAATCAGTTCGGATTCATCGTGGATAAATCGGCAAATAAACTGCAGATAAAGACAGCCGTAGAAGAATTATACGGAGTGGAAGTAGTAGCTGTAAATACCATGAAATATGCAGGTAAAGCAAAATCACGTTTTACCAAAGGTGGTGTTATCAGTGGAAAAACAAACTCGTATAAAAAGGCTATCGTTACAGTAGCAGAAGGTGAAACTATTGATTTTTACAGCAATATCTAAGATAAATGGCTTTAAAGAAATTCAAACCGACAACAGCTGGTCAGCGCTATAAAGTAATTAGCGCCTTTGACGACATCACTACCGACACGCCGGAAAAAAGCCTCCTTAGCGGTAAAAGCAAGTCCGGTGGTAGAAACAATGATGGAAAAATGACCATGCGTTACATGGGTGGTGGTCATAAGCAAAAGTACAGGATCATCGATTTTAAACGCGATAAAGAAGGTATCCCTGCCACAGTAAAAAGTGTAGAGTACGATCCTAATCGTACCGCACGAATTGCCCTGGTGGTATACTCTGATGGTGAAAAACGATATATAATTGCTCCTCATGGATTGAAAGTGGGACAGGAAGTTGTATCAGGAAAAGGTGCTACACCAGACCTTGGCAACGCAATGTATCTCAGCGATATTCCATTTGGTACAGTGATTCACAATATCGAACTTCGCCCCGGTCAGGGAGCCAAAATGGCACGCTCTGCAGGAAGTTATGCGCAGCTTATGTCTCGTGAAGGTAAATTTGCTATCATAAAAATGCCTTCCGGAGAAACCCGCATGATTCTACAGACTTGTAAGGCAACAATAGGTATGGTGTCAAACGGAGATCATAGCCTTGAACGCAGTGGAAAAGCAGGTCGCTCACGCTGGCAGGGCCGACGCCCACGTGTACGTGGTGTGGTAATGAACCCGGTCGATCACCCAATGGGTGGTGGTGAAGGAAGACAATCCGGAGGTCACCCAAGGTCCAGAAATGGAATGCCGGCTAAAGGTTATAAGACTCGTTCTAAGACCAAGGCATCTAATAAATATATCATTGAAAAACGTAAGAAATAATTATTTCAATAAAGCAATAGTCGTATGAGTCGTTCACTGAAAAAAGGTCCATATATCCACTGGAAACTCGAAAAAAGGGTTCTTGCACAGGCAGACTCCAGCAAGAAAACAGTGATTAAAACCTGGTCGCGTGCTTCTATGATTTCTCCTGATTTTGTAGGTCAAACCATCGCAGTACATAATGGGAAACAGTTTGTTCCTGTATATGTAACTGAAAACATGGTAGGTCACAAACTTGGCGAATTCGCACCCACACGCATCTTTAGAGGTCATGCAGGTAAAAAATAATAAATAAGAGATAGAAAATGGGATCAAGAAAACATAATAAAGCAGAAGAGCTTAAGGAGGCAAAAAAGAGCCAGTATTTCGCAAAGCTGAATAATTGCCCCACTTCTCCACGTAAAATGCGTCTGGTGGCAGATATGATCCGTGGCATGGAAGTAGAAAAAGCACTGCACGTGCTCAAATTCTCTCCTAAAGAAGCATCAGGTCGCATGTATAAACTGCTGCGCTCTGCGATTGCCAACTGGGAAGTAAAAAATGAAGGTGCCCGTCTGGAAGATGCTAACCTGTATGTCAGCGAAGTATTCGTAGATAGCGGCCGTATGCTAAAACGTATTCAGCCTGCACCACAAGGACGTGCTCACCGCATCAGAAAGCGCTCTAACCATGTTACCCTGTTTGTGGATGATAAGAATATTAAGTAAATAAATTGTCAACCGGTTATATAACCACAAAAGATATATAGTTTAATGGGACAAAAAACGAATCCAATAGGCAACAGGTTAGGAATCATCAAAGGTTGGGATTCTAACTGGTACGGTGGTAAGAAATTTGATGCCAAGCTCATAGAGGATGATAAAATCAGAAAATATCTCAATGCCCGTCTGGCAAAAGCAGGTATCTCACGCATTATCATCGAACGCACGCTCAAGCTCGTTACCGTTACTATACACACTGCACGCCCCGGTATCATCATCGGAAAAGGTGGTCAGGAAGTGGATAAACTCAAAGAAGAGTTAAAGAAACTTACAAGCAAAGAAGTTCAGATTAATATATCTGAAATTAAACGCCCTGAACTTGACGCAGTAATCGTTGCAAATAATATCGCCAAACAGATTGAAGGTCGTATTTCATATCGTCGTGCGATTAAAACATCTGTTGCATCAACAATGCGTATCGGCGCAGAAGGTATTAAGGTACTTATCTCAGGTCGTCTGGGTGGTGCTGAAATGGCAAGAAATGAACAGTATAAAGATGGACGAATTCCATTGCATACCCTGCGTGCAGATATCGATTATGCGCAGGCAGAAGCACATACTACTTATGGCCGTATCGGTGTAAAAGTATGGATTTGCAAGGGGCTGATTTATGGTAAGCCAGATCTTTTTGCACAAGGTTCAGCCGGAAAACCTGCACGTCAGGGCGGAGGTTCTCAGGGACCACGTGGCCCTCGCGGTGGCGGACGCGGCAGAAGACGTTAATATTTTGATTAATTAAACCCTGTAGATAAAATGTTACAGCCAAGGAAAACAAAACACAGAAAAGTCCAGAAGGGCAGAATGAAGGGTAATGCAGGAAGAGGAAATCAACTTGTGTTTGGCTCATTCGCAATAAAAACGCTCGAGCAGGCATGGATTACCGGTCGTCAGATTGAGGCCGCCCGTCAGGCTATCACACGTCATATGAAACGTGAAGGTCAGCTGTGGATCCGTATCTTCCCCGATAAACCCATCACCAGCAAACCTGCTGAAGTACGTATGGGTAAAGGTAAAGGTGCTCTTGAAATGTATGTCGCCCCGGTAACACCAGGTCGTATCCTTTTCGAATCTGAAGGCGTGCCACTGGAAACTGCCCGTGAAGCAATGCGACTGGGAGCTCAGAAGCTACCTGTCAAGACCAAGTTTATTGTTAGAAGAGATTACACAGAAGAAATCTAAAGCGTACCATGGAACAGCAAGTAATCATAGAACTATCAACACCTGAACTGCAAGAAAGGCTGGAACAGGAAATAAAACAGCTTCAAAAGCTGAAATTGAACCATGCAGTATCTCCGATCGAAAACCCTAACAAGATCAGGGAGTATAAGCGTACCATCGCACGTCTGAAAACAGAAATCAGAAAGCGTGCAATTGAAGAGCAAAAAAATAAGTAAGCCTATATCATGGAAAGAAAACTGAGAAAAGAAAGGATCGGGGTTGTGATTAGCAACAAGATGGAGAAATCTATCGTTGTGGAAATCGAACGTAAAGTAAAGCATCCCATCTACGGAAAATTCGTAAAGAAAACTTCCAGGTTCCATGCTCACGATGAAGCCAATGATTGTAATATTGGCGATACGGTTAAAATTATGGAAACCCGCCCGCTGAGTAAAACCAAATGTTGGAGATTAGTTGAAATCATAGAAAGAGCTAAATAATTATGATACAGCAAGAGTCCAGATTAATTGTTGCTGATAACAGCGGCGCAAAAGTAGCCCATTGTATCAGAGTCCTTGGCGGAACCAAGAAACGTTATGCATCCGTAGGGGATACCATCGTGGTATCGGTAAAAAGTGCACTCCCTTCAGGTAATACGAAAAAAGGTGCCGTTGTAAAAGCTGTAGTAGTAAGGACAAAGAAAGAGATCCGTCGTCCGGATGGTTCATATATCCGTTTCGACGATAACGCATGTGTACTCCTGAATGCCGCTGGCGAAATGATGGGTACCCGTATCTTTGGCCCTGTAGCCAGAGAACTGCGTGATAATGACTTTATGAAAATTGTTTCATTAGCACCGGAAGTGCTTTAATTACAGATAAATTATGGCTAGGAAATTACATATTAAAAAAGGTGATACCGTAAAGGTTATATCCGGCGATTCCAAAGGCCAGCAGGGACGTGTGCTTGTGGTCGAAACAAAAAAGGAACGTGCTATTGTGGAAGGTGTAAACCTTATCAGTAAGCACACTCGTCCGAATGCAGATAACCCACAGGGCGGAATCATCCAGAAAGAAGCTGCG
Organism: Marinilabiliales bacterium; assembly: GCA_002869405.1. Classification (GTDB taxonomy): domain Bacteria; phylum Bacteroidota; class Bacteroidia; order Bacteroidales; family BM520; genus BM520. Next base: position 11,176 of record PKSY01000229.1, on the reverse strand, counting down.
ATCCATATCTCAAACCTTATGGTTGTCGATGGATCAGGAAACGCTACCCGTATCGGCAGACGCCTGGGAAAAGACGACAAACTCGTTCGGTATTCTAAAAAATCAGGGGAGGAAATTAAGTAATGGAATATAAACCTAGATTAAAAACGAAATATACCGAGGAAATTGTTCCTGCTCTTCACAAAGAGTTTCAGTACAAAAGTATTATGCAAGTGCCTAAACTGCAGAAAATTTGTCTGAATCAGGGCCTCGGTGAAGCTATTACCGATAAAAAACTTATCGATTATGGCGTAGAAGAAATGTCTGCAATTGCAGGTCAAAAAGCAGTACCTACTGTTTCAAAGAAGGATATCTCAAACTTTAAGCTGCGTAGAAATATGCCTATCGGTGTACGTGTGACCCTGCGTGGCGAACGTATGTATGAATTCCTCGATCGTCTGGTGTCTGTTTCTATCCCTCGTATCCGTGACTTCCGCGGTATCTCGGATAAAGGATTCGACGGCAGAGGTAATTATACTCTGGGCGTTACTGAACAGATTATCTTCCCTGAAATTGTTCTCGATAAAGTGAATAAAATCAATGGTATGGATATCACTTTTGTAACATCAGCGCAAACAGACAAAGAGTGCCTGGCACTGCTGAAGGCTTTTGGATTACCTTTCAAGAATCAAAATAACTCGAAATAATATGGCAAAAGAATCAATGAAGGCGCGCGAGATCAAACGCCAGAAACTCGTAGCCAAATATGCAGATAAAAGAGCAGAACTAAAAGCTGCAGGTGATTACGAAGCGCTGCAAAAGCTTCCTAAGAATGCTTCACCGGTGCGCCTGCACAATCGTTGTCAGATAACTGGGCGTCCTAAAGGTTATATGCGTCAGTTTGGCGTATCCCGTATTAACTTCCGGGAAATGGCTCTGGCAGGACTTATCCCGGGTGTTAAGAAAGCAAGTTGGTAACACGCGCGTGTGATTTTTGATTAATATTTAAAGTATAAAGAAATGGTTACAGATCCAATATCAGATTATTTGACACGCATCCGCAACGGTATGATGGCGAAGCACAGAGTTGTGGAAGTGCCTTCTTCTAATCTTAAAAAGAGAATGACCGAGATCCTTTACGAAAAAGGATACATTCTGAATTATAAATTTGAAGATGATGTATTTCCGGCAGTAATTAAAATTGCCCTGAAATATCATCCGGCAACGAAAGTTCCGGCAATTACCAACATGACCCGTATCTCTAAACCAGGTCTGCGTCATTATGTTGGTGCTGATGAACTGCCCCGCGTTCTTAATGGCCTCGGAATCGCTATCCTTTCCACTTCGAAAGGTGTTATGACCGATAAAGAAGCAAGAAAAGAACATGTCGGTGGTGAAGTATTATGCTACGTAAGTTAATAAGGAGAGTAAAATGTCACGAATAGGAAAATTACCCATATCAATTCCGGCAGGCGTAGACGTATCCGTATCAGATACGAATATGGTGACCGTAAAAGGAAAACTCGGTGAACTGACCCAGCAAGTAGATCCTAATGTAACAGTGAAAATAGAAGACGGTACTATTACCCTCGAACGTAACACTGAAGCAAAGGAACATCGCGCAATGCACGGCCTTTACCGTTCACTGTTAAACAATATGGTGATCGGAGTATCTGAAGGCTTTACCATTAAGCAGGAATTTGTTGGCGTTGGTTATAAAGCAACCGTAGAAGGACAGATACTCGAAATGTCCTTAGGATATTCACATAACATTTTCTTTGAGCTTCCTGCTGAGGTGAAAGCTGAAGCAGTAGCTGAGAGAGGTAAAAACCCGGTATTAACCCTCACATCTCACGATAAACAACTTGTGGGTCAGGTGGCTTCTAAAATTCGCGCTATGCGTAAGCCTGAACCTTACAAAGGAAAAGGTATTAAATTCGTGGGTGAAGAACTTAGGAAAAAAGCGGGTAAATCAGCTGAAAAGTAAAAACATTGTTCACATGGTTAATGCCGCATAAACGGAAACAACCATCTACATTGAGAAAAAGCAATGAAAAACAAAAAGCAGTACAGAAGGTATCGGATCAAAAAAAGGATCAGAAAAGTTGTTTCCGGATCCGCTGACCGCCCAAGAATGAGCGTGTTCAGAAGCAATAAGGAGATTTATGTTCAACTTATTGATGATGTTCAGGGTCACACTATGGTAAGTGTTTCCTCTAAACTTCCGGAAATCACAGAACAAAAAGGTACCAAAACAGAAAAAGCTGTAATGGTAGGTAAAAAAGCCGCTGAAGCAGCTAAAAATGCCGGCATCGAAACTGTAGTTTTTGATCGTAACGGCTATTTGTATCATGGGAGAGTAAAAGCTTTAGCTGAAGCAGCTAGAGAAGGTGGACTAAAATTCTAAATCACTATGTCAGACGCAAATATCAAAAGAGTAAAATCAAGTGAGATAGAGCTTAAAGACAAGCTCGTGAGCATCCAGCGTGTAACGAAAGTTACCAAAGGGGGTCGTACCTTCAGCTTCTCAGCTATCGTTGTGGTAGGTAATGAAAATGGCGTAGTTGGTTATGGCCTTGGAAAAGCAAAAGAGGTTACTGCTGCTATCGCTAAAGGTGTAGATGATGCAAAGAAAAACCTTATTCAGGTTCCCGTACTTCACGGAACTCTTCCTCATGCTATGGAAGGTAAATATTCAGGTGCCCGCGTTCTGGTAAAACCAGCTGCTCCCGGTACCGGTGTGATCGCCGGCGGTGCAATGCGTGCTGTACTTGAAAGTGTTGGTGTAAAAGATGTACTTGCAAAATCTAAAGGATCTTCTAACCCTCACTCTGTTGTGAAGGCAACTTTCGATGCTTTGATGCAAATGCGCGACCCCAATACAGTGGCTCAAATGCGCGGTATCAACCTTGATCAGGTATTTAATGGTTAATAAACCCTAAATTGAACTTGAGAATGAAAAAGATAAAAATTACACAGGTTCGCAGTATAATCGGACGACCTGAACGCCAGAAACGAACTATGGCTGCTCTGGGGCTGCATAAAATGCATCAAACAGTAGAACACGACCAATCTCCTCAGGTAATGGGTATGATTAACAAAGTTCGTCACCTGGTTAACGTTGAAGAAGTATAACTCATTTTATTAAAGAATATAACAATATTGAAATATGGATCTGAGTAATCTTAAACCAGCTAGCGGTTCAACAAAAAACCGTAAACGTATAGGCAGAGGACAGGGCTCCGGCCGTGGTGGTACTTCCACTCGCGGGCACAAAGGTGCTAAGTCTCGCTCTGGTTACAGCCGCAAAATTGGTTTCGAGGGTGGACAGATGCCTCTCTACCGCAGGGTGCCAAAATTCGGTTTTAAAAATATTAACCGTGTTGAGTACAAAAGTATCAATCTTGATGCACTGCAGTATCTGGCTGAAAAACATAGCCTTGAAACTATCGATTTTGAATCTCTGAAGCAGTATGGTCTCGTTACCAAAAATGATCTCGTGAAGATCCTCGGCCGTGGCGAACTGAAAGCGAAACTTAATGTTTCCGCACATGCATTCAGTGCAACAGCAATTAAAGGAATAGAAGCTGCTGGTGGTACAGCAACAAAAATCTGATTCACATGAGCAAGTTAAATCAAACCATACGAAACATTTTTAAGATTGAGGAACTCCGTACGCGGATACTCTATACTATTGGTATTATCCTGCTGTACCGTCTTGGTACTTACGTGGTATTACCCGGTATTGACCCCAATCAGCTGGTGAATCTGCAAAATCAGGCCAGCTCCGGACTGCTTGGGCTCCTCAATATGTTCTCCGGTGGTGCTTTCTCCAATGCATCAATTTTCGCATTGGGAATCATGCCTTACATCTCAGCATCTATCGTTATTCAGCTGCTTACTATGGCAGTACCTTATTTCCAGAAAATGCAGAAAGAGGGTGAGAGCGGTAGAAGAAAGATGAATCAGATTACACGTTACCTCACTATCGTGGTAACTGCTTTCCAGGCTCCGGCTTATATTACTAACCTTTTGAATCAATTGCCCGCTGAAGCTGTCGCTCCTTTCGACCCGTCAGTTACTGCTCCTTCTACATGGTTCTGGATCTCTTCCATTACCATCCTGGTTGCAGGTACCATGTTTGTTATGTGGCTCGGTGAAAAAATTACTGATAAAGGTCTTGGTAACGGTATCTCACTGATCATCATGATCGGTATTATCGCCCGTCTCCCCTTTGCACTCTTTGGTGAGTTCGTCTCACGTATGGAATCACAGGGTGGTGGAATGGTAATATTCCTCGTAGAGCTTGTGATACTTATTGTTGTAATCCTGCTTACTATAGCTCTGGTTCAGGCAACACGCCGGATTCCGGTGCAGTACGCTAAACGTATTGTAGGTAACCGTCAGTATGGTGGTGTACGTCAGTATATCCCGCTTAAAGTAAATGCTGCCGGAGTTATGCCTATCATCTTTGCACAGGCTATCATGTTCCTTCCGATGACCTTCGCGGGCTTTGGATCGGAAGCTATGGGTAACTTTGCTGCTACATTTTCGAATATTAACGGCTTCTGGTATAACCTGGTATTCTTTGTGATGATTATCGCATTTACATACTTCTATACCGCGATTACTGTTAATCCGAACCAAATGGCAGAAGATATGAAAAAGAATGGTGGTTTTATCCCGGGTGTTAAACCAGGAAGAAGAACCGCTGAATATATTGACACAATTATGTCGCGCATAACTTTCCCCGGATCAGTGTTTTTAGGTCTGGTTGCTATTATGCCGGCTATTATCGGACAGTTTGGCGTAACTACTCAGTTTGCTCAATTCTACGGTGGTACTTCTTTGCTCATCCTTGTGGGTGTTGTATTGGATACACTGCAGCAAATTGAAAGTCATCTGTTGATGCGTCATTACGACGGATTAACAAAGTCAGGACGTATTAAAGGACGTGCCTCCGCAATGGGCATGTAATACCACTGTCATGATAAAAGTTAAGTCAGACGAGGAAATAGAAATATTGCGAAAATGTTCTTTGCTTGTTGGTAAAACACTGGCCGAAGTCGCCAAAAATCTCCGCCCCGGAGTAAAAACCATAGAACTGGATGCATTGGCAGAAACATTCATCCGTGATCATGGCGCAAAACCCGGGTTTAAAGGATACAGCGGATTTCCCGGCTCTCTGTGTATCTCTGTAAATGATGCAGTAGTACATGGAATCCCCGGCGAATATGAACTCCGCGAAGGTGATATCGTTTCAATTGATTGTGGTACTATAATCGATGGATATTATGGCGACTCAGCTTATACCTTCGGAATCGGTGAAATAGATCCGGAAACAAAATTGCTGCTTCAACGTACAAAAGAATCACTGTATAAAGGAGTAGAAAAAGCTGTTGCCGGAAATCGCACAGGAGATATAGGCTACGCAGTGCAGTCGTATGTTGAACAGTTTGGCTACGGAGTGGTTCGCGAATTGGTGGGCCATGGTATCGGAACCTCAATGCATGAGAAACCTGAAATACCGAACTTCGGGCGCCGCGGCTCAGGAGCTAAGCTTAAAGCCGGAATGACAATATGTATCGAGCCAATGATAAATCTTGGTACAAAAGATATCATTCAACTTAACGACGGCTGGACTATCAAAACGGCCGATGGCAAACCATCAGCACATTATGAATTGGAAATAGCAGTAGGTAAAAACGAAGCTGATATATTAACAAGTTATACAGAAATAGAACAGGTAATTAAAACGCATAATATTTATGGCTAAACAATCATCGATAGAACAAGACGGTACAGTGGTAGAATCACTGGGTAATGCAATGTTCCGTGTAGAATTGGAAAATGGTCATGTGATCACGGCCCATATCTCAGGAAAAATGAGAATGCATTACATCAAGATACTTCCCGGTGACCGTGTGAAACTTGAAATGTCTCCTTATGATCTGACAAAAGGCAGAATAACATATCGTTACAAATAGAAAACGCCATAGGTTTCAACTAATACAACTACAGTAATGAAAGTAAGAGCATCAGTAAAGAAACGTTCGGAAGACTGTAAAATCGTTCGCAGAAAAGGACGCATTTACGTTATTAACAAGAAAAACCCTAAGCTGAAACAGCGCCAGGGCTAGAAAAGAATAAATTGCTTAATCATATAACGAAGAGTAATATATGGCAAGGATTGCAGGTATAGACATACCGAGAAACAAAATAGGGGAAGTATCCCTGACTTATATCTACGGTATCGGCAGGAGCACTGCCCGCGAGATCTTAGTATCAGTAGGAGTGAATCCTGAAAAAAAAGTCGAAGACTGGACTGACGAGGAACAAACAGCAATTCGTAAACTTATCGGTGATGAATACACTGTTGAAGGTGAATTGCGTTCTGAAATACAAATGAACATCAAGCGTATGATGGATATCGGTTGTTACCGTGGTGTGCGTCATCGTATTGGTCTTCCTTTGCGTGGTCAGAGTACCAAAAACAATGCACGTACCCGTAAAGGTAGAAAGAAAACAGTTGCTAACAAGAAGAAAGCACCTAAAGGTTAATGGTTAATACTCCACGAGAGCTTAAAGGATAAGAAAATAGAATATGGCTAAGAAAACGTCAAAAACTACCAGGAAAAGAGTCGTTAAGGTTGAAGCAACAGGTCACGCTTACGTTACCGCTTCCTTCAACAATATCATTATCTCTCTGACCAACAATCAGGGTCAGGTTATTGCCTGGTCATCAGCTGGAAAAATGGGCTTTAAAGGCTCGAAGAAAAATACTCCTTATGCAGGACAGTTAGCAGCAGAAGACTGCGCAAAAACTGCGTACGACCAAGGACTGAGAAAGGTCAAGGTTTTCGTGAAAGGCCCCGGTGCTGGTCGCGAATCTGCTATCCGCTCAATCCATGGCAGTGGTATTGAAGTAACTGAAATCATGGATGTTACTCCATTGCCCCACAACGGTTGTCGTCCTCCAAAAAGACGTAGAGTATAATTTGAGCAAAGCATAAGATTGTAGATCTGATAAAAAATTAAAGATATGGCAAGATATACCGGCCCAAAAACAAAAATCGCAAGGAAATTCAGTGAGCCTATCTATGGCCCGGATAAGAATTTTGAAAAGAAAAATTATCCTCCAGGACAGCATGGAAATTCCAAAAGAAGAAAAAAACAATCAGAATATGGTATGCAGCTGATGGAGAAACAGAAGGCGAAATATACTTATGGCATTCTCGAACGTCAGTTCCGTAACCTTTTTGAAAAAGCATCTCGTAAAGGTGGTATCACCGGTGAAATACTTCTCCAGCTTCTGGAGGCGCGCCTCGATAACGCAGTATTCCGCCTTGGAATCGCCCCAACACGTGCAGCTGCCCGTCAGCTTGTTTCACATCGTCATATTACCGTGAACGGAGAACTGGTGAATATACCTTCCTATTCTCTGCGCCCGGGTGATGTTGTTGGTGTTCGTGAAAGATCAAAATCACTTGAAGTAATTTCAGAATCACTCTCAGCACATCCTTCTAAAATGAGCTGGATGGAATGGGACGAAACTGAAAAGACAGGGAAATTTCTCGCCTATCCTATGAGAGACGAAATTCCCGAGAATATCAATGAACAGCTTATTGTGGAATTGTATTCTAAGTAATCTTTTTGACCAGGAATAAAAATAAATAAGAAAGCTCATGGCAATATTAGCATTTCAGAAACCTGACAAGGTCATTATGGTTGAAGCGGATGATTTCAAAGGAATCTTTGAATTTCGCCCTCTCGAACCAGGCTTTGGTATCACCATTGGTAATGCCCTGCGTCGGATTCTGTTGTCATCCCTCGAAGGCTATGCCATCACTTCAGTGAGAATTGAAGGCGTAGACCATGAATTCTCATCCATTACCGGTGTCATTGAGGATGTAACAGATATAGTACTCAACCTGAAACAGGTACGATTTAAAAAACAGGTCGAAGACGAAACTACCGAAAAAGTAAATATCGTCATCGGTGACCAGGATGTGTTCAAAGCCGGGGACATCAACAAATTCCTTAATAACTTTCAGGTTTTAAACCCTGACTTGGAAATTTGTCACATGGAGCCTTCCGTGAAGCTGAATATCGAAATGATCATTAATAAAGGTCGTGGATATATCCCTGCTGATGAAAACGGAAACCCCAATGCACCTATCGGTACTATTGCCATCGATTCTATTCATACGCCAATTAAAAATGTTCAGTACAAAATTGAAAACTACCGTGTTGAACAAAAAACTGACTATGAAAAGTTATTGATGGAAATCCAGACTGATGGTTCGGTTCACCCCAAGGAAGCACTTAAGGAAGCATCTAAAATTCTTATCCAGCACTTTATGCTCTTCTCTGACGAGAAAATTACTCTCGAAACTGATGAGAAAACTGTGGCTGAAGAATTTGACGAAAATTCACTCCATATTCGCCAGCTTCTCAAGTCTAAACTTACTGACCTTGACCTCTCAGTGCGTGCATTGAACTGCCTCAAAGCAGCTGATGTGGAAACGCTGGGTGACCTGGTTCAATATAATAAAAACGACCTGCTGAAATTCAGGAACTTTGGACGTAAATCTCTCACCGAACTTGAAGATCTGGTGAAATCCAAAAACCTTGAATTTGGTATGAATGTAGCAAAGTATAAATTAGATAACGATTAAATACGATGAGACACGGAAAGAAATTTAATCATTTAGGACGCACCAGCGCACACCGTAAAGCAATGCTCGGGAATATGGCTTCCTCTTTGATTATGCACAAGCGGATTAATACTACCGTGGCAAAAGCGAAAGCTTTACGCAAATATGTAGAACCGCTGATCACGAAAGCAAAGGAAGATACTACTCATAATAGAAGAGTCGTTTTTAGCTACCTCCAGGATAAAAATGCTGTTTCTGAACTCTTTAGAGAAATATCTCAGAAAGTTGCTGATCGCCCGGGTGGTTATACCAGAATTATTAAAACAGGCCGCCGTCTTGGTGATGGTGCCGAAATGGCAATGATCGAACTGGTAGATTATAACGAACTCCTCCTTGGAGCTTCTAAAGATAAAAAATCTACCCGCCGCTCTCGCAGAGGTTCTTCCAAAAAAACTGCTGAACCTGCTGCTGTTGAAGCTGCTGTTAAAGAGAAAACTGTAGAAGCTGTTCAGGAAGAAACTACTGTTGAAAATACTGAAGCAGACTCTCCTGCAGAAGAATCTACTGATACTGATAAAGAATAAATTTTCTTTACTGATATAACATAAGGCTGTCCGAATTCAATTTGGACAGCTTTTTTATATCCTATTACCAACTCGAAATCGATTGCATAAATATTATCATTTAATTTAACAATCCTTCAGAGAATACGTTTTATCTTTACATCGAAATGAACGACAATCATTAAATAACTTATATTATGAGTCAAATAGCAAACATTTATGCTCGTCAAATCCTCGACTCAAGAGGTAACCCAACCGTAGAGGTTGATGTTTTAACAACTAACGGCGTAGTTGGCCGCGCTGCTGTTCCCTCCGGAGCTTCTACTGGTGTTCACGAAGCTGTTGAACTTCGTGATGGTGACAAGGATACTTATCTCGGAAAAGGCGTTCTCAATGCCGTAAATAATGTGAACAATGTTATTGCTCCAGAACTGGAGGGCTTCCTCGTTACTGACCAGAACGAAATCGATGCACGCATGATCGAACTCGATGGTACAGCTAATAAAGGGAAATTTGGTGCCAACGCTATCCTTGGTGTGTCCCTCGCTGTAGCTCATGCAGCAGCTCAGGAAACAGGACAACCTCTCTTCCGCTATATCGGCGGTGTAAACGCTAATACTCTTCCTATCCCTATGATGAACATCCTTAATGGTGGTTCTCACGCTGATAACAGCGTTGACTTCCAGGAGTTCATGATTATGCCTATCGGCGCAAACTCATTCCGTCAGGCAATCCAGATGGGTGCTGAAGTATTCCATAACCTCAAGAAAGTTCTTAAGGCTAATAATTACTCTACAAACGTAGGTGACGAAGGTGGTTTTGCTCCTAACCTCAAGAACAACGAGGAAGCTATCACTCTTATCCTTGAAGCTATCACCAACGCCGGTTACAAACCTGGTGAAGATATCTTCATCGCTCTCGACCCTGCATCATCAGAATACTACATTCCGGAAGAGAATGTATACCACCTCAAATGGTCTTCTGGCGAAAAACTCACTCCTGAGCAAATGGTTGACTTCTGGGCTGACTGGGTAGAGCGTTATCCTATCGTTTCTATCGAAGATGGTATGGCCGAAGATGACTGGGCAGGCTGGAAGCTTATGACCGAAAAAGTTGGTGACAAAATCCAGCTTGTTGGTGATGACCTCTTCGTTACAAACGTTGAGCGCCTCAAGAAAGGTATCGAAAATGATACTGCTAACTCAATCCTCGTGAAACTGAACCAGATTGGATCTCTTACTGAGACTATCAACGCAGTGAATATGGCACACCGTGCTAGTTTTACTTCTGTTATGAGCCACCGCTCAGGTGAAACTGAAGATACTACTATCGCTGACCTCGCAGTAGCTCTTAATACCGGCCAGATCAAGACCGGTTCTGCATGTCGTAGCGAGCGTATTGCAAAGTACAACCAGCTCCTCCGTATCGAGGAAATGCTTGGTGAAGCAGCAGTTTATCCCGGAAAGAATTTCAAATTCATGAGATAATTTGTAGCCTCCGAAGCTTAAGCTAAGGAGAAACATAAACAGACATTTATGCCGCCCCGGGGATTTCCCGGGGCGGTTTTTGTATTATCCTCCATAGCATCAGCGACGGAGGATTGTCTGTATTGCCCCCCCTAAATCCCCCCAAGGGGGGACTTTCGCTCTTTGTGAATGTTGAGTTATGTTTTGGACTCTGCGTCCTCTAATTCATAACTCCTTGTTCATCTGTTCATTATTCGATATTCAAATAATTTCAGGGATTACATTTGAAGTTGGAGGAAAAAGAATAAATAGCAAGCAATTGCAGAATGCAGAGAATAGTTAACCCGGATTTATAGCACCAATGCATTTGCGATGCAGTTCCTCCAAAGTTTTGTACATTTGACCAGCAAATGGCAAAGCAGAATCTCAATATCGTTTTGGTCGGTGCCGGCAACGTGGCCACGCACCTGGGAAGAGCGTGGCATAAGGCCGGCGTCAACATCCTGCAGGT
>PKSY01000243.1 GCA_002869405.1 Marinilabiliales bacterium | reverse complement strand
GAAGCATTACAGTAGTTTTGGTCTCGTATATGCCCAGTGTATTATCAACTGTAACTCCTGGAATAGCATTAAGTAGCGTCTGCATATCCTTTGCAGGAAGCGTCTCCAGCGCCTTTGAATCCAACTTTATCACACGCTGTGAACGGGATTTATCAGAGGAAAGAATTTTTTTACCGACCACTAAGAATTCTTTCTGTTGAATGGCCGTGGGATTCATTATTAAGGTGTGGATATTTCGACTACATGTCAAACAGGTATCCAAATCATTATAACCAACAAATGAAACTGATAATGTTGTTGAATCACCTTTATCAGAACAAGAAAAAGAGAATAATCCATTATCATCAGCAACGGCATGGGAACCATCTTCAAAAAGAACAGTAGCATAAGGCATTTCATTGCCTGATTCTTTGGAAACCACGCGGCACTTTTGCACTGTTTGCCCTTGCAGCATCCCGCCAAGGAAAAACACAATAAGAAAAAAGAAGAAAAGAGACCTCTTATTCACCGGAGTAGCGTTGTATTTTCATATCAAATTCCACAAAACCACCAGCCGTAGTATCCGCATCGGTAACATGAATAATCCCGTGCTGGCCTTTTGCATTAAGAAACGGAATATAGAGCCCGGCAGTAACCCATTTGTACTTTCTTTTGCCGTTCGCATCATCATAACAGTGAATTAAAAGACTATCACTGTGACAGTTTGCATAGTTTTCATTGGTAACACCATTATTAACCGTAATATCGTAAGCGGTGTAGTTGCGGTTGGTCCATTCTTTAAGTTCAGGATAAAATTCATCATAGAGTTCACCTGATGGTGTGGCCGTCTCTCCCGGTGAAGACAAGGTAGGAGAAGGCATATTTACACCATTATTAACTGAATATTTAAAATAGCAAAGAATATCAATATCGTCCTGGTACCAGCTACCACTATCTCGGGGCACAGAGTATCCTGTAGGGCCGCAGAACCAGCTATTATCGTCCAAAACATCCTGCATGGCAATACGAATTCCCTTATACTCTTCGATAGGGCCGTATTGTGAATCGGGATTTCCCTTCACATCAAAAGTTTGTGAAACAAAATTTCTGTCGCGATCCATAATCTTCACTGTCCACTCCGCATCCTCCCTGGCATCCTGATAGTAAGTCTTTTTAACCGACAATCCTGCTGAATTCATACCAGAATCAAGCTTTGTCACATACTCACCATCAACTTCATAACTTATCACAATATTCGTAAGGTTTACATCGCAATTGGTCTGGCAGTCGATGTCAATGATAATCTTCTCACCAATAGAGGTCTGGTCGTTGCCATTTATCTCCGGTGTAGCGATAACAGTAAGTGTTGGCTCTTTGTAGGTATTGGTGTTGCAGGAGATAAAGAGGATTGGGATGAGGATGGGGATGATTTTTTTAATCATGATACGATAAATTATGATTTGCATTAGTACTCTTTATGGATACCTGCCCGGTAGATACACACTGCCGTGTGTATCTTATGAGAAGTTAGCCAAACTCCAGAGATCCACACTGCCGTTTGGATCTTAATATTTATCTAATGATGCATTTTGTGCATATTACTATTGTATGTCGTGTGGATCGATTAATATTACGCCTGGAAGCACAGGTGTATATCAATAAAAAATAGAGGTGCACGGTGTCTCTCTTTAACATGCAGCAGTGCGATGTATTATAAAATAGAGGCGCACAGTGTCACTCTTTAACATGCAGCAGTGCGATGTATTTTAAAATAGAGGCGCACAGCGATGTTTTTTTAATAGCAGAGGCGCACGGCGGTGCGCCTCTACCTGCAAATTATTTTACGGTTATTTTTTTAGTGATTACGGCACCTTCGTCAACAAGACGGATGAAATATACACCGCTCTGGTCGAGGCTGAAAGTTGTGGAAGCTGCAGTTCTGCCTTCATATACCACAGCACCAGTCATGTTGAATACTGCGAATGGAGTGTTTTCCAGTGTAGATTCGAAAGTAAATGTACCGTTTGAAGGGTTTGGGTAAACGTTAGCGCGGCTGTCAAAGAGTGTTTCTTTGATTCCTGTTGGAGAAACTGCCATAATAACGATGTTATCAATCTTGATATTACCGTTTGCTGCCACGTCGCCACCATTAGTAGATTCGTTGGATGTTGGCATCCAGTAGATGTAGCTGGAGCCACCGGGGTAATTCATAGATTCAGGAAGCATGATATCTGTGATTGTCACCCAGCTGTCAGCGATTTCGAAAGTTCCGTTTGGAACGTCCTCCATGTCAGCACCTGATTGATTGCACATCAGTTTCCAGTATTTAGGACCAGGCTTGCTACTGCCTGACTCCATTGAGAAGCTAACCTGGAAATCACGGTAATTTGCTGCTTTGTACTTGATAGACATGTGCTTGAAGTTAGCGCCATTATCCCAGTTTGATGAACCGGCAGAGTAATCATTGTCACCATCCATACCGTTCTTAATCTCCATAACATATTCGCCGTCATCGAGATCACCCATACGGATGTCGTAGCCGGTGTTTTGTTCTAAACCTGCATCAGCATTAAAGTCATCTTCATTACCGTTGTTTACAGGGAATGAGAATTGCTGAATAAGTACAGGATCCTGAGCATATCCTGCGAATACGAATGCCACGAGGGCTGTTAAAAGTAAAAGTTTTTTCATACGCTTGATTATTAAATATTTCGATTGGTTTTGTCATGCATATCGGCTGCAAAAATAAAAAAGTAGATGGGATTTCATAACATATTAATGATATAAATAACAGGAATTTTTAAAGTCAAAGGCAGGTCAAAACATTTGAAGGGAAAAATGGTTTCATTTTGTAGCTTTGTATACGAAAGGAAAACGATGAAGAAAACAGCTACACCTCCCCCACTGCAGAATTATTTTACAGATGTTCCACCGAAGTATGACCTGATAAACCGGGTTATGACCTGGGGTTTTGACCAGCGCTACCGTAAGCGAATGGCGAAGATGATTGCCTCCTCAGGAGTTACATCATTTCTGGATATAGGTACGGGAACGGGAGATTTGGTCTATCAGGTGGGATTGCGGGATCCGGAAGATAAGATAGCCTTGTCGGGACTGGATTTCAGTGCGACGATGCTGGAGAAGGCGGCAGAGAAAACCGGGACGCTGGATCACTCGCCGGTGAGCTTTCACCCGGGAGATGCGTCACAGATGCCTTTTGAAGATAACACTTTTGAGAGTGCCGGTATCGCATATGCCTTTCGTAATATGATGTTCATGAATGCAAAGACAGATGAAATCCTACACGAATATCATCGCATTCTAAAACCGGGAGGGAAATTCTATGCTTTGGAGACTTCACAGCCAGTTTTCTTTTTGGTAAGATGGCTCTTTCATCTCTATATGCATTTGGCAGCTACTGTTTTTGGCGGTATTGTCTCCGGAAACTTCAAGGCATACCATTATCTGGCGTGGTCAACCAATAACTTCCACAGCCGGAAGACAATTACAAAAATGATTAAAGGTACTGGCTTTTCTGAGGTGAAGCACTAT
>PKSY01000331.1 GCA_002869405.1 Marinilabiliales bacterium | reverse complement strand
ATGTGAAGCGCAAGGTGCAAAATTGAAAGTTATCCCTATGAACCTTGAGGGAGATCTTTTGATGGAAACATTGCCCCAACTGCTTTCCGAAAAGGTTAAGCTTGTAGCCATTGCGCATGTCAGTAATGCGCTGGGAACCATAAACCCTGTAAAGGATATTATTGATGCTGCGCATGAAAAAGGCATCCCGGTATTAATTGACGGTGCTCAGGCTGTAGCGCATCTTAAGGTTGATGTTCAGGAGCTGGACTGTGATTTTTACTGTTTTTCAGGACACAAAATGTATGGTCCCATGGGTGTGGGCGTATTATTCGGAAAGGAGAAATATCTTAATGAAATGCCTCCTTACCAGGGTGGTGGAGAGATGATTAGCGAGGTGAGTTTTGAGAAAACAACCTATAATGAACTACCATTTAAATTCGAAGCCGGAACTCCCAATGTTGGCGATGTAATTGGCCTTGGTGAAGCCATCGGATTTATTCAGGATACCGGTATTGATCTGATTGCACAAACCGGTGAAGAGTTAGTTAAATATTGTGAAAAAAGCTTGCTCGAAGAGGGCGGAATAACCCTTATCGGAACCGCAGAGAACAAATCCGGAGTTGTTTCGTTTCTTATTGATAATGTGCATCCTTATGATGCTGGAACGATCATTGACAGATTTGGAGTTGCGGTACGCACCGGTCACCATTGTGCGCAACCCGTAATGGATTATTTCAAAATCCCGGGTACGATTCGTGCATCCTTCTCCGTTTACAATACCAAAGAAGAAATTGACACACTATTAGTGGCTATCCGGAAAGTGAAAGCCATGTTTTGTTAGGAAAATTATGATACAGGAAAAAGCAGCGCAACTGATTGATGAGTTTAGTATGTTCGACGACTGGATGGATAAATACAACTACCTGATAGAATTGGGTAAATCGCTGCCATCCATCGACGAGAAGTACAAAACAGATGAAAATATAATAAAGGGATGCCAGTCGAGAGTTTGGTTACATGCCTCATTTGACGGAGATAAGGTATCTTTTACCGGTGACAGCGATGCCATAATCACAAAAGGAATTGCCGCGCTGTTGATTCGGGTATTTAATGAGGAGACACCGGCAGAGATTCTGAGTGCAGATCTTGGCTTTGTTGATCAGCTGGGTTTAAAGGAACACCTCTCTCCCACGCGGTCAAACGGACTCGTATCGATGATCAAACAGATTCGTTTTTATGCGCTGGCATTTCAGGCAAAAGCATAGTTATTATTATGGACAAAGAAACATTAAGGCTGGAAATCATTAAAAATCTGAAGGTTATATATGACCCTGAGATTCCGGTGAACATTTATGACCTTGGGTTGATTTATAATATTGATATTGATGATGAAGGTAATGTGTCAGTACTTATGACGCTTACCACACCAAACTGCCCGGTGGCAGAATCGCTGCCGCAGGAAGTTCATGATATGCTGGTTCCTGTGGAAGGTGTAAATAAAGTGAATATTGAACTCACATTTGAGCCACCGTGGGATCAGGAAAACCTCTCAGATGAAGCCAAACTGGCTCTGGGAATGTTATAATACGTCGTTGATGGTACCAAAAAAAGGAACATTATTAAGTGGAATACATTCTCCACAGGATTTGCGAAGAATCCCTCTGGAACAGCTGCCGCAGCTGTGTCGTGAGTTACGGGAATTTATCATAGAAGTAATTTCCGTGAACCCCGGCCACCTGGGAGCCAGTCTGGGAGTGATTGAGCTTACCGTGGCGTTGCACTATGTTTTTGATACTCCCAATGACCAACTGGTGTGGGATGTTGGCCATCAGGCCTATGCACATAAAATCCTTACCGGAAGAAAAGACCTTTTCCATACCAACAGGTCTTATAAAGGAATCAGCGGTTTTCCAAAGCGTTCGGAAAGTGAATACGATACCTTCGGAACCGGCCACTCCTCCACTGCAATTTCCGCGACACTGGGAATGGCAACAGCCAACAAACTGGCAGGGAAAAATGACATTCAACATGTTGCAATTGTTGGTGATGCTTCCATTGTTAACGGTCTTTCTCTTGAAGGGCTTAACAATGCAGGTGTTTCTGACACGAATATGCTGATCATCCTTAACGATAATGATATCGCCATCGACCAGAGTGTGGGTGCGATAAAGGAGTATTTCACGGATATCCGCACATCAAAAACTTACAATAAAATCAGGAATGCCGTTTGGAGAATGCTTGGCGGCAACAGCAGATACGGCAAAGACGGCAGGAATGTGGTTCGGCAGATTAAAAACTCTGTCAGAAACTCCATTTTTGATAAAGGAAACCTTTTTGAAGCTTTTAAGGTAAGGTATTTTGGACCTGTTGACGGGCATGATATTACGCATCTCATTAAACTGCTGGAAGACCTAAAATCCATTCCGGGACCGAAAATTCTACACACGCTCACAACTAAAGGCAAAGGATTTCAGGCTGCGGAGACAAATCAGACTGCTTTCCACGCACCGGGTTTGTTTGATAAGAAAACCGGAGAGCAGAAAAAGCCTCCATGTGGAAAAATACCTCCAAAATATCAGATTGTTTTCGGAAGGACAATCGTGGAACTGGCAGAACAGAATGAGAAAATCATCGGTATTACTCCTGCCATGCCCTCTGGCTGCTCTATGAACCTGATGATGGATAAGATGCCGGACCGCAGCTTTGACGTAGGAATTGCAGAAGAACATGCAGTAACCTTCTCAGCCGGAATGGCCACACAGGGTTACATTCCTTTTTGCAACATATACTCAACTTTTATGCAACGCGCCTACGACGAGGTGATACATGATGTTGCACTCCAAAAGCTTCCTGTAATATTCTGCCTTGACCGCGGCGGACTTGTTGGCGAGGATGGCCCGACACACCACGGAGTTTTTGACCTTGCATACTTCAGAGCCATACCAAATATGATTGTGGCAGCGCCAATGGATGAGATTGAGCTTCGGAATATGATGTATACCGCACAGGAAAAACCGCACGGACCATTCTCGATCCGATACCCCAGAGGTAGAGGGGTTAATACCGACTGGCGTAAACCTTTCGAATCAGTTCCGATTGGAAAAGGAAGAAAGCTGGTATCCGGAGAAGATATTGCGATTGTTACAATTGGTCATCCGGGAAACTTTGCTTCTGAAGCCATGCAAAAGCTAAAAGATGAAGGTATCTCCGTTTCACATTATGATGTGCGCTTCCTTAAACCATTGGACGAGGAGATGATGCATGATGTATTTAATAATCACACCAAAGTGATCACTGTTGAAGATGGCACCATCCTCGGAGGGCTTGGGTCTGCTGTGCAGGAGTTTATGAGTGACCACGGTTATAATGCCAGGGTTATTAAACTTGGTATTCCGGACCGTTTTATTGAACATGGAGCACCGGAAGAGCTACAGGCAGAATGCGGCTTTGATGCTGATGGAATATACCTGACGGTTAAAGATCTTTCCTGATTTTTTTCATTTACATGGGTTCGTTTTTACAATAATTTGTATTAAGAGGTAAGAATAAAAATAATTACTTACCTTTGGCGTTAGTATCGCCACACGTTACTAGTATGATAAAGTCATTTGCATGTAAATTAACTTTGAAAATCTATTGTGGTGAAAGGGTAAAAACAATCCCTATTGAGATTCAACAAATTGGCAGGAGAAAGCTCAGAATGCTAAATAATTCTCAGAATATAACAGACTTGAGAATTCCTCCTTCAAATAGATTAGAAAAACTTAAAGGGACTGATTTTTACAGTATTCGTATTAATAATCAATGGAGAATAATCTTTAGATGGAAAGAAAACATGGCTATTGATGTTCAAATAACAGATTATCACAAATAAAAATGGAAGAATTAAAAAATATACATCCCGGGGAAGTTCTGCAAGAAGAATTCTTAATCCCTATGAGCATTTCCGCATACCGATTATCGAAAGAGATCAAAATTCCGCAGACCAGATTATCACAAATAATAAATGGTAAGCGAAGAATTACTGCTGATACAGCTGTTAGATTATCACAATTCTTTGGTAACACTGCACAGTTTTGGCTAGGATTACAAATGGAATATGACATCGAAGAAGTCAGAAAACTAAATAGCAAAGAGTTGAGAGAGATCAATAACTGTTTCTAAGATTTAAACGAATAATAATATCAATAAATAACAATATTCAATAAATTCGCATTTATCCGGGTTATGCCATATCCAACAGGGACGTTGCATTATGAATAACCCGTATTGTTGCGGTAATTAGCGTTTAGGAGTTGGCTTTATCGAAATAGGTTTCTGAATAATTACAAGGAATCATCCAGAAACAAACCATTTAAGAATTTCCGATGATTCCCCGCCAAAATTTCCTATTTTTACAGGCACCCGTCATAACATCAAAAACCTGACACATGAAAAAACGTGCCTTAAGAATTACCCTTATTGTTATCGCAGCAATCGCAATAGCATATTTCTGCCTTCCACAATACGCCCGTACAGCACTGATTTACTGGTATGTAGGCATTGACGACTATCCGATTTTTCATAACAGAACAGTGCAGGCTGATGACCCTTCTGCATGGAATCAGCATCCTGACTACAATACCTTGCAAATTCCCGAAGAATTGCTTGACTCTGTGATGTTGTATGAGCCCATCGCATTTGTTATCATCAAAGATTCGATGCTTTTGCACGAAGAGTACTGGGACGGGTACAGTGAAGAGAGTCTTACGAACCCTTTTTCTGCGTCAAAAAGTATTGTTGGAATTCTGACCGGCATTGCCATCGATAAAGGTTTTATAAACAGTGTACATGATCGCGTGGTAGATTACCTTCCTGAGTTCAATCATGACGGGAACGATGCCATGACCATAAAAGATGTGCTTGAAATGGCCAGCGGCTCAAGCTGGGCAGAAGAGTATGCCGGACTCTTTACGCCAACTACAGCAGCATATTACGGAAAGGATATTAATAAGCTGATGATGGAACAAACCACAGAATCTGAGCCGGGCAAGGTGTTCAGATATCAAAGTGGTAATACGCAACTTCTGGCAATGATTATTACCAGAACCAGTGGCATGACCTTAAGTGATTTTGCTTCCAAATATTTCTGGACTCCGGTGCAGGCCGAGCGTGACGCCTTATGGTGCCTTGATGATAAAGATGGTATGGAGAAAGCCTACTGCTGCTTTAATACAAATGCTACTGACCTGGCACGGCTGGGACAATTGGTGCTCAACGACGGTCAATGGAATAATCATCAGGTAATATCCCACCAATGGATGGAAGAATCCCTTGCAGCGGCATCCCATCTTAAAGATAAAAATGGTGAAGAAGTGGATTTTTATGGATACCAGTGGTGGATGCTTAACCATCGCGGATATGATATTAAATATGCCAGAGGAATTCTCGGGCAGTATGTTTTTGTGATCCCGGATCTTAATGTCGTTGTGGTCAGGATGGGGCATATCAGAAGCAAAGGATATATTGACCACCACCCCACCGATGTATACCTATACCTTGATGTGGCACTCGATATGCTGAAAAAGTAAAAGAAATCTACGAATTCCGGCAATAGCAATTTTATGATAAAAAAGCTACGCACTCTGTTTCTGCTCTTTGTTCTTCTTCCCGGAACTGTCTTTGCAGCTCAGGATATCATTATCATTCCATCGGACAGTACGCTAACTAAAGCAGATCTGATTGTTGAAAAACCCTATATTGCAGTTGAGGGTATTAAAGGCAGGTTTACTATCAGACTCAGTGAACAAATCACACGCATTGTCTCGTTGGATATTATTACAGATAATAATTCTCAGCGCATCGAAATATCTCCCGGACAAGGGTTTGAGGTGCCATTTCTTCCCGAAAGAAAAAATGAAATCTATTTTCGTGATGCCGGAACTGATTTAATTACCATTAAGGCCGTACCACAATGGATGTCAATACTCCCACCTCTGATTGCAATTGTAATAGCGTTAATCTTTAAGGAAGTTTTCACAGCGCTGTTTTTAGGTATTTTTTCAGGAACATTTATTATCAGTATTTACGGAGGTGACTCCTTCTTTCCCGGTTTGCTTCATGCAGTCCAGCGGATTGTTGATACATACATCCTTGAGTCTTTGAGCGATTCAGGGCATTTATCAATAATCATTTTCAGCATGCTGATTGGCGCGATGGTTAATCTGATAACCCGAAACGGCGGTATGCAGGGAATTGTCAATTTCCTGTCAAAGTATGCAGGAACTTCAAGGTCGGGACAATTCATCACCTGGCTTTTGGGCGTGTTGATATTTTTTGATGATTATGCGAATACGCTTGTGGTGGGTAATACCATGCGGCCTGTTGCCGACCGTTTGAAGATCTCAAGGGAAAAGCTGGCATATCTTGTGGATTCGACGGCAGCACCAATTGCTTCCATCGCATTTGTAACCACATGGATTGGTGCTGAGCTCAGTTATATTCAGGATGGAATCACCACGCTGGGTCTTGACGAAACACCATACATTGTATTTCTTCACTCACTGAAATACTCCTTTTATCCAATCTTAGCACTCTTGTTTATCCTTTTTCTGATTTGGAGAAACCGCGACTTTGGGCCCATGTATCATGCAGAAAAAAAGGCACGACTGCAGGGCAATGATAAATCAGAGGATGATGAATCAACCTTCAGCAACAATCTTAATGACCTGGATCCTGAAAAAAACATCAGAATAAGGGCATATAACGCACTGCTACCGGTATTTGTAGTGGTCGCAGGAACCATTGCAGGACTTCTTGTCACAGGTCTGGAAAGCAATCCATGGAATTCTGAGCTGGGGTTTGCTTTAAATTTATCAAATGTTATCGGTTCGAGCGATTCATACAGAGCGCTGTTGTGGTCATCAATGGGAGGAGTTCTTACAGCAGTAATTCTGACTGTTGGCGGAAAAATCCTCACTATGAAAAAAGCCATTGACAGCCTGATTAATGGGTTCAGAACTATGCTTACCGCGATTCTGATCCTTATCATGGCCTGGTCTATTGCACTTATTACCAAACATATGCATACTGCAGATTTCATCAGCCGTGTAATAGTAGAGGTGAGTATTCCTCCGGGTTTTGTTCCGGCATTAACCTTCATCTTAGCTGCGCTTGTAGCATTCAGCACAGGAACATCATGGGGAACCATGGCGATTCTATATCCATTGGTGCTGCCTGCCAGCTGGCTGATTACTCAGGAGACCGGAATGGAGTACCAGCAATCACTTGACATTTTCCATATTGTTGTTTCTACTGTATTGGCAGGCTCAGTGCTTGGCGATCATTGCAGCCCAATCAGTGATACAACAATCCTGAGCTCTTTGGCCAGCTCCTGCAACCATATCCAACATGTCAGGACACAACTTCCGTATGCATTAACAGTAGGAGCAGTTGCAATATTTATAGGAATAATACCAGCAGCATTCGGTGTTCCCGTGTGGATTCTTTTCATAATTTCGCTGCTGATGCTTCTGGTGATAATTCAGGTTTTCGGAAAACGTTACGAACATTAATTAATCAGTAACCATGACTCTGATTGAAATAATTGTACTTGTTGTAGCAGGCCTTATGGTGGGTTTCATCAACACACTTGCCGGCGGCGGCAGTATTATCAGTTTGTCATTGCTGATGTTTCTGGGGTTACCTCCCAATATTGCAAATGCAACCAACAGGCTGGGAGTTCTAATGCAGAACATTGTGGCTGTGGGAAGCTTCTCACAAAAGAAAGTCCTTGATTATAAACGTGGTATTTGGCTTGCGCTTCCTGCCGCTGTTGGATCAGTAATAGGTGCAAAAATCGCTGTTGACCTCAATAAAGATGCATTTGAAATTGCTATTGGAGTAATTATGCTGGTGATGCTGGGTTTTATTCTGGTAAAGCCAAACCGGTGGCTAAAGGAAAACATCGCCAAAACATCAAAAAAAGTCTCTGCGGTTCAGGTGTTAATATTTTTCCTGATAGGTCTTTACGGGGGCTTTCTACAGCTGGGTGTAGGATACTTTCTATTGGCAGGTTTGGTTTTGAATGCAGGATATGAGCTGGTAAAAGCCAATGCCCTGAAAGTTTTCATAGTCCTGATGTATACGCCAATCGCAATAATTATCTTTCAGATCAACGGACAAATAAACTGGCAATATGGTTTAACTCTGGGTGCAGGCACCATGATTGGTGGTTTTATAGCCTCACGTCTTGCCATTACAAAAGGTGCCGGCTTCGTGCGCTGGGTTTTGATTATTGTAATACTTCTTACTGCGGCACGATCATTCGGGCTAATCAATATTGATAACCTTCTTGGGAATTTGTTTAAATAAAATCCAATGATATAATATAACCCGAGTCAGGATGAATCCTGGATCTCCAGGCACAGGTATTATTGGTTGTCGTATTTCAACACTTCATCCTCAAAGTAGTAAAGTTCAATTCCTGCTTCCTTAAACATGGCTTCGCTCTCTGCACCTGCATGATATTTTTTCTCACAAACAACACGCTGAATTCCACAGTTTATGATGAGCATTGCACACGTACGGCAAGGAGTCATACGGCAATAGAGCGTTGAGCCATCGAGGGCAATCCCTCTTTTTGCGGCCTGACATATTGCGTTTTGTTCGGCATGGACAGTACGAACACAATGATTACTCTCATGACCATCCTCATGCACTACCTTTTTCATCAGATGCCCGACTTCATCACAATGTGGCAAACCGGTTGGTGACCCGACATAACCAGTCACAAGTATCTGTCTGTCACGAACTATCACACATCCAGACCTTCCGCGGTCGCAGGTGGCACGCGTGGCAACAGTATCAGCAATCTGCATAAAGTAGCGATCCCAACTTGGCCTTATATATTTCTTTTCTTCCATGATTACGGTTGTTCATTTATCGTCCCAAAGGTAATAAATGTGAATAATGGATAAAACCCAAACCCACAAAAACATTTTTCATGTTCCTCTGTTTGAATTTTCGCCCGTTTTACTAATTTCGCACCGTATTGCAAATTTTTGCAACTCGGCACAAACAAATTAAAACCCAAGGTATGAATAATGCGATTTACAATTTCCCAATGCCGTCGAATGAGCCGGTACTGGAGTACCTGAAAGGATCAAAGGAGCGAATCCTACTTGACGAAGAGCTGAAACGTCAGGCTGAGAACCCCATTGAAATACCTCTGATTATTGGGGGGAAAGAAGTCAGAACAGCCAATACAGGCACAGTAACGATGCCCCACAATCATAAACATGTGCTGGCAACCTATTATAAGGCTACAGAAAAGGAAGTTCAGATGGCTATTGATGCCGCAAAATCGGCGCACCGGATATGGTCAGATCTCACCTGGACGATTCGTGCATCCATTATGCTCAAGGCGGCGGAATTAATAAGCACCAAGTACAGGCATGTGATGAATGCTGCAACGATGCTTGGTCAGAGTAAAAACATTTATCAGTCGGAAATTGATGCTGTTTGTGAAACCATCGACTTCTTAAAATACAATGTATCCTTTGCAGGGAAAATTTATGAATCGCAGCCGAAATCAGATTTCAACCAGTTAAACAGGATGGAATATCGTGCTTTAGAGGGCGTAGTTTTCGCAGTCAGTCCTTTTAATTTCACATCTATAGCTTCCAACCTGAACATGGCACCGGTAATGATGGGAAACACAACAGTTTGGAAACCAGCCACAACAGCATTATTATCGAACTATTATCTGATGAAAATTTTCATGGAAGCCGGTGTTCCTGCGGGAGTGATCAACTTTATTCCCGGACAGGGTTCTGTTATTGGTGGCACCATGATTAACTCTGCTGATTTTGCCGGTCTTCACTTTACAGGATCAAATAATACTTTCAATAATTTATGGGGCCAGGTTTCTCAAAATCTTAATAAATACAAGTCGTACCCACGTCTTATCGGAGAAACGGGTGGAAAAGACTTCATTTTTGTTCATCCCTCAGCGGATGCAAAAGAGACGGCCGTAAATGCCATTCGCGGTGCTTTTGAGTATCAGGGACAAAAGTGTTCTGCAGCATCCCGGATGTACGTTCCTGATTCATTATGGCCTCAGATCCGTGAGATGATGACTGAGATGGCATTGGATATAAAAATGGGCGATGTTATGGATCCGTCAAATTTTATGAATGCCGTAATTGATGAGAAAGCGTTTGATAACATTACCTCATATATTGATTATGCAAAAGCATCATCGGAAGCGACAATTATTGCCGGAGGAGATTACGATAAATCGGTAGGATATTTTATCCGTCCAACAATTATACAGACTACCAATCCGCATTTCAAGACCATGGAAGAGGAGATTTTCGGACCTGTACTTACGATATATGTATACCAGGACAAAGAGCTTGATGCGACACTTGATCTGTGTGATACTACGTCTCCGTTTGGTCTTACCGGAGCAGTTTTTGCCCGCGACCGTGTGGCAGCATCGAATATATGTCAGCGGCTCAGGTATGCAGCAGGGAACTTCTATATCAATGACAAGCCTACCGGTGCAATTGTTGGCATGCAGCCATTTGGCGGCTCCCGGGCTTCCGGAACCAATGACAAGGCAGGCGGAGAATTTAACCTTGTGAGATGGATTAGTCCACGCACTATCAAGGAAACCTTCGTTCCTGTTACAGATTATAAATACCCTTACATGAAAGAGCAATAAAAAAATGAATAAGACTTTAGAAATTTTAGGAGTTGAAGAAATCAATAACGGAGCCTGTACAGGTACAAAGTGGATTGAAACAAAAGGAGAACTTATAGTTTCAAAAACGCCAAATACCGGAGAAACTATTGGATCGGTAAAGCAGGCTACCCGGGATGACTATGAGTATGTTATTCAAAAAGCACAACAAGCATTCAAAGAATGGCGGAAAGTACCTGCTCCAAAGCGGGGTGAGTTAGTGCGCCAAATGGGTGATGCGCTGAGAGAAAATAAAATTCAGCTTGGAAAACTTGTTTCCTGGGAAATGGGTAAAATCTATCAGGAAGGACTTGGTGAAGTTCAGGAAATGATTGACATCTGCGATTTTGCTGTAGGTCAGTCAAGAATGATGTATGGAATGACAACGCATTCGGAGCGCGAAAATCACCGGATGTTTGAGCAATACCATCCTCTGGGGATTGTCGGTGTTATTTCTTCATACAATTTCCCGGTAGCAGTTTGGGCATGGAACGCAATGCTCGCATTGATTGCCGGCGATGTGGTCGTATGGAAACCTTCTTCTAAAGTACCCCTGTCTGCCATTGCAGTACACAAAATCATGGCAAAAGTACTCAGTGATAATAATGTTCCTGAAGGAGTAATAAATCTTGTGGCAGGGAGCTCGAAGTACATAGGTGATAATTTCCTTGAAGACCGACGCGTGCCATTGATTTCTGCCACAGGATCTACTCGTATGGGAATACATGTGGGGAAAGTAGTTGCAGAAAGGCTTGGAAGAACAATTCTTGAGCTTGGTGGAAACAATGCAGTTGTAATTACAAAGCATTCGGATCTGAAAATGGCGATCCCTTCAATTGTTTTTGGAGCGGTAGGAACCACCGGACAGCGATGCACCTCAACACGCCGGGTAATAATTACCACAGATGTTTACGAGGATGTTAAAGATAAGATTCTCAAAGCATACGAGAAAGTAACTCAGAATATCGGAAGTGCGGTAGATGATAAAACGCTGATAGGTCCTATGATTGATGAAGGGGCCGTTCAGAATGTGCTGGATTCGATAGAGCAGGTGAAATCTCAGGGAGGAAAAATCATCTTTGGAGGACAAAGGCTCGAGGGTGAGGGATATGAATCAGGGTGCTATATGGTTCCGGCTCTGGCAGAAGCGGAAAATCACTATCCTATTGTTCAGGAGGAGACTTTCGGCCCACTGCTATATCTTATTAAAGCCGATGATCTTCAGCATGCGATGGAGCTGCATAACGATGTACCTCAGGGTTTATCATCAGCAATTTTCTCTGATAATATCCGTGAGACCGAATTATTCCTTTCAGCCCAGGGTTCTGACTGCGGCATTGCGAATGTCAACTTAGGCACATCCGGTGCTGAAATTGGCGGAGCCTTCGGAGGAGAAAAAGAGACCGGTGGTGGCAGAGAATCGGGTTCAGATGCCTGGAAAGTATATATGCGCAGGCAGACAAACACGATAAATTATGGTGATACACTTCCGCTTGCACAGGGGATAAAGTTTGATTGTTGTTAATCATTTATTATTGAATAACATTCTAAAGGCTGCCATGTATTATATGGTGGCCTTTCTCTTTTTAAAAAATATTTGCTGATTGATGGGTAACAAAAGGGGAAAACATGTATAAAGCAACAGGTACCGGATAGATTAAAAATCAGAGGTCATTAAATAATGGCTTACAGGGAGAGGTATGTCTCTTTGATTTAGAATTATTGTGGTACGGGTGTGAGGGCGAGAGAGTCGCAAAAAAATCCACCCTTTCAAAGGGTGAAATCTGCCAAAAACTGAAAATACAACAAACTCCACCCCCAAAAAAACACCCAACCCCCAATTTATTCAGATTCTAAATAACAACAAAAAAAGTTAACACTAACTCTAATTAATACGGCCATGAAGTTTTATAAATCCGCTTACCGGATATACGAAGCATATACGAAACAAACACTCCGATCATAACCCCAAGAAAAGCACCGCCTATTACATCGAGGGGATAATGAACACCAAGATAGATACGACTGTACCCTACCAAAGCAGCCCATAAAAAAATCAACAATGCAGGAAAAAACTTCCATCGCAGGGCCCCGGTCACAAATGCAGCCAATGCAAATGTATTCGCCGCGTGTGAGGATACAAAACCATACCTTCCGCCACATTTATCATGTACACGATGAACCAGGTCAATTAACGCCGGCTCGTGACAAGGTCTCAGACGCATCACAGTATCCTTAATAAACACACTGCCCTGGTCGCTAAAAGTAATTAGCACCACAACAGAAACTAATATTAACCAGGTGTACTTTTTATACTTTCTATAAAAGAGGTACAAAAGAAAAGCGTATAACGGAATCCAGATAAGCTTATCAGAAACCCACCACATCAGGAAATCCATGACCTCATTATGCGCACCGTTTATTGCAAGCAACCATTGAGTATCAAGATTCTGTATTCCGGGGAAATCTGATAAAAAGTCCATACTAAAACTCCTTATTAAGCGCCTCCCATAGTTTATCTTTGAGAGTAGTTATTCCTGTGCCTGCAACCGAAGAGATAAAGACCCACGGAACATTATCCGGTATCTCCGGTTTCAGCTCTTCCAGCAACTGCTCATCCAGCATATCACATTTTGTAATTGCCAGCACACACTCCTTATCAAGAAGTTCCGGATTATATTGCTTTAATTCATTTCTGAGGATCTTGTATTCTTTTGCGATATTATCTGCATCTACAGGAACCATAAACAGCAACACCGAATTTCGTTCTATATGCCTCAGAAACCTAAGTCCCAAACCCTTACCTTCATGTGCACCTTCAATAATTCCCGGGATATCTGCCATCACAAAAGAGCGGTCATTCCTGTAAGCTACCATACCCAGGTTTGGGCGAAGAGTAGTAAATGGATAATCAGCAATAGCGGGTTTTGCAGCTGATATAATGGAGAGCAATGTTGATTTTCCTGCATTTGGAAAGCCAACCAGTCCTACATCTGCAAGAATTTTTAGTTCAAGGATTTTCCAGTGTTCTTCGCCGGGTTCTCCGGGCTGCGAAAATCTTGGTGTACGCATTGTGGAAGACTTAAAGTGGTCATTTCCTTTACCTCCGCGACCACCCGGTACCAGTACATGTTCTTCACCATCATTTACTATTTCGAACTCAATCTCTCCGGTTTCGGCATCACGTGCTACTGTACCAAGAGGGACTTCAAGGAAAACATCTTCACCATTTTTACCGGTTTTAAGCTGTCCTCCTCCGGGGCCGCCGTGCTCAGCCTTAATATGCTTTGTGTACTTCAGATGAAGAAGTGTCCACATTTGCTTGTTTCCACGAAGGATTATATGACCGCCTCTGCCGCCATCGCCGCCATCAGGACCGCCAAAAGCAGTCATTCTGTTACGGATAAAGTGTGCAGACCCAGCCCCACCGTTTCCGGAGCGGCAATTAATCTTCACATAATCAACAAAATTTGAACTTACCATAGGGTGGCAAAGTTAATGACATTCATCTATTACGGAAATTAACCTGTCGGAAATTTCCTCGATGCTTCCGAGGCCATTAACTTCACGAAATTTCCCCTGTGCAATATAATACTCTGCAACAGGTTTTGTCTTCAAAAGATATTCGTTTAACCTTTTTGTGATAGTCTCTTCATTATCATCACTGCGATCAGAAGTCTTTGCCCGGATTAGAATGCGTTCAATCAATTCTTTTTCAGGAACATCAAGGCTTACCATGCAAGAAATTGCCGATCCGGTATGTTCAAGCATTCTGTCAAGTGCCTGAGCCTGCAAAACTGTTCTGGGAAATCCGTCGAAGAGTATTCCTTCAACTTCCTTGCTGGATTGACGAGCGATAATCACATTCTGAACAATATCAATCACCATTTGATCCGGTACGAGCTGACCCTGATCGATAAGTGCTTTAGCCTCCAGACCAAGTGCGGTTTTGGCGGCCATCTCTGCTCTGAGCGCATCTCCGGTTGAGATGTAAGCAAGCTTGTATTTCTCTACAAGCAGCTGAGACTGAGTCCCTTTCCCGGCACCGGGAGGACCAAAAATAACGATATTCAGCATACTGACTTTTTTAAATTACTCAGTTACAAGACTATAAATTTGTGGCAGGTTTCTCCCAAAGCCATCATAATCAAGACCATAACCGACAATAAAATCGTTAGGAATAGACATTCCTATATAATCAACTTTGTAGCTGCGACGGAATGACTCAGGCTTAAAAAACAGTGTTGCAATTTTAATTTCTGCAACCTCTGCTTCCTCCAGCATGGCAATAATATGCTCCATGGTAATTCCTGTATCAACAATGTCCTCAACTACGATTACCGTACGTCCTTTTAAATTATCACTCAGTCCAACAAGAGTCTTTACATTTTCTGTTGTAGAAGTTCCTTCATAAGAAGCCAGCTTCACAAAAGAAATTTCACAGGGTGTATTCACCTTCTTCAGCAAATCGGAAGCAAACATAAATGCACCGTTAAGGATGCACAAAAACAATGGATTTTTATCCCTTACATCCTCATTTAAACGGTCTGCCACTTTTTGTACCGCGTCATTTAACTCTTCCGCTGAAATCGATACAGCAAATGTTTTATCCTTGATGGTTACCTTTTCCATAATTGGTTATGTTATCCTTTATGCAAAGATACAAATTGAAACATCTTATCCTGTGAATTGTTGTACATTTGTATGCTAAATCAACAATTATCAGTATGAAACCTATTGTAAGTATTATTATGGGCAGCACCAGTGACCTTCCGGTAATGGAGAAAGCGGCTGCATTTTTCGAGGAAATGGAAATCCCTTTTGAGATGAACGCTTTATCGGCTCACCGCACACCGGAAAAAGTCGAAGCTTTTGCAAAAGGTGCTATGGATAACGGTATTAAAGTGATCATCGCAGGCGCAGGAATGGCAGCACATCTTCCCGGGGTGATAGCAGCTACAACTCCCCTTCCCGTTATTGGCGTTCCCATTAAAGGACCCGCATTTGAAGGTATGGATTCTCTGCTTTCAATCGTGCAGATGCCTCCCGGCATTCCGGTAGCCACGGTTGCTGTTAATGGTGCTTTAAATGCTGCAATTCTGGCCGGTCAGATCCTTGCCGCCGGAGATCAGCAGATGATGAACAAAATGATTCAATACAAAGAAAATCTTAAAGGAAAAATAGTGAAAGCAAACGAACAACTTTCACAACTTGATTACAAATACAAAGTATAGAGCTATATTAATAGTTCATCTCAGAGTAAAGCCGCACGACCGTGCGGCTCTTTTTATACCATAAACTTATCGTTATAACAACACCGCACCTCTATAATCACGCTACTTTTTCCTAACTAACAAAATTCCATCCCGTAAAGGCAACAGTACATTCTCAACGCGTGAATCATTCTGAACATGGACATTAAAATCGATAATTGCCTGTGTGTCCTTATCCGGTTTTTCATCCAGCACTTTCCCATCCCAAAGCACATTATCGATGAGCAAAAATCCTCCGGGCTTTACCTTTGGCAGGATTAATTCATAATACTTTTTGTTGTTGCGTTTATCAGCATCAATAAAAACCAATTCACTGCCAAACTGCAGGTTTTCAATAAAATCCATCGCATCACCTACCAAAAGCTCTATCTTCTCCTCATAACCTCCCTTTTCAAAAAACTCCTCTGCCAGTGCAGCATTCTCGCGGTTCTTCTCAATCGTTGTGATACGACAATTTTCAGGCATAGCCTCAGCCATTGCCAACGTTGCATAGCCCGTAAAAGTGCCGACTTCAACAATAAAAGATGGCTTTATCATCTTAACAAGCATTGCAAGAAAAGCACCTTGGAGATGCCCTGACAACATCCTGGGCATAAGCACCTGAAGGTTTGTCTGACGGTTCAGGTCATGAAGCAGATCACTCTCCGGGCTGGTATGCATCTCAGCGTAATTTTCTATCTCAGGATCAGTTAAAAACCCTCCCTCTTTGCAATTATCATGTTTCATGGCATCGATAATTTTCTAATTTACCTCTTCACAACCCAGTGAAAACATCTGCTGTCTGTCAGCTTCTGCAGACTCCTCATCCAGCAAAACTTCAAAACACTCCATCCTTTCTTTAAGGATTTCACAATCGTCAGGATAGAGTTCCAGCGATTTTGTAAAAGAGGATATTGCTTCCTTAAATCTTTCCATCTTTTTCAATGCTTTACCCTTAAAGTCATAAAACCCGGGATAATCAGTAGCATTCAAAGCTATGGCACTGTTGAAATCTGCCAGCGCCATCTCATAATTTTCCAGATAGAACCATGCAGTACCTTTTGTAAATATAACCTCAGGGTCGTCCGGGTAGAGCTCCAGTGATTTCTCGAAATATTGAATAGCCTTATTATATTGCTCAAGCTGAAGATATGCAAAGCCTGCATTATCGCAATATGAAGGGTTTTCAGGATTCAACTCACAGGCTTTCTCATAGTATTCGATCGACTTTGGAACTTCGTCAAGTGAAAACCACGCATTTCCCAGCTCATAATAGACTGAAGCATCTTCCGGATAATCAGTAAGCAGAGAGGATAAAACCTTTACCGATGCTTCATTCTCATCAATATCCTGCAGGGAAACTCCAAGATTATAGCGGTAAAGGGCATTCTGATTATCATATTGAACAGCTTTTCTGAACTGTGCGGCAGCATCAGCATACTCTTCGATTTTGTAGTACAGCGTTCCCAGCGTATTATATGCATCCGCCCATGTACTGTCAATTTCAAGGGCAGTCTGGATTGCGTTGTAAGCTCCTTCAAGGTCATTCACATTTGATTTTGCTGTTGCCATTTCGGTATAGGCCTGAAGATAATCTGATTTTATAGAAATAGCCTCCAGGAACTGGACCACAGCCCGATAATACTGCTCATCCTGCGCATATATCTTACCACGCATAAAATAAGCAATATGATTTGATGGGTCCTCTTTTACTACTTTGGTTGCCAGATCATATGCATCAGAAAGTTTTCCTTCGCGGATGAGAGAGTCACACTCACTCCTCCAGTCAGTAAGATCGGATTCATCCGCAATATATTCAGCAAACAGCGGGCAATCACTCAACAGTGCGTTAACTACTACTTTCGTCATCTGCTGATAAGGCCCTGACCCTTGCTCAATGGGCGCACCGAATTCCTTTTCCAGTTTTTCACGATGAATTTCAAATGCCTCCTGAGCACATTTGGGAACAAGGTCTCCGAAGGCGATGGTATCACTTTGCCGCTCATTAAGACAATCACAAATAGTTTCAACAGTACGGTCGACTATTCTATGACCATAAGAAACAGTAAAACTTCCTGCAAAAATCAGGATCAATAAAAATGCAAATCTTTTCATATCGTTGGGTTTGGGTTATAAACGTTCTATCAATTCTCCGTCAACAGAGATATATCTCTGATAACAATCTGCAGTCATGCAGGAATGAACCGGCAAAATTCCAAGCAGGTCACCATAATTAATCGTTTTCAGGATATCACTAGGAATATTTATCGTACCATGTTCCTGCGACAATGAAGTTACGAAAATATCCTGTTGTGGTATCTCCCACCCTGAATCATTCAGAAATACGACCTTTCCAAAAACCTTATTACCTTTAATCTCAAGAGGTTCCTTTGAAAGGTGAACTCCTCCGCAATGAACCACAATCTGGTTTCGCCCGGGATATTTCCCAATTACCGGCGCTGATACGGCAACAGCGATATCATCATACTTGCAAACTCCGGCAGAAGCCTGCATCAGGTCATAAAACACAAAATTCCCCGGCCTTATCTCATCGATTCCTGAAAAATTATCCACCACAGACATTGATGGCGTGTCTCCCAGAGAAATTATAGCTTGCGGAAATGTTATTGACCAGCGCTGTTTTAACCGCTTCATTTTTGTTACCACATGTTGATGGATCTTACGAATCTCATCCACAGAACCTGCATGATATGTATGACCACTGTGTGTCAGAAATCCTTTAAATTCAAGGTTGGTGCAATCCTTTGCCGCATCAAGTGCCTTGCTGATTTCGAAGCTGTTGTCTACATCAATCCCTGTTCTGTGGTAACCGCAGTCAATTTTGAGAAACAGCCCGACAGGATTCGAAAGAGAGCTGTCAATCACCGATATTACACCGGCATCATCAACAATAATATTAACAGATATTTTCTCTGCAAGTGCATTCAGGTTTTCGCTTTCGCGGATATTGAAAGGAATGGCAATAGTAATGTCATCCCATCCTTTCCCCGCAAAATATTCTGCCATGGAAACAGATGATACTGTGATTGCTCTGACACCCTCCGCTCTGAACCATTCGCCAATTTCACCACTTTGATGGGTTTTGAAGTGCGGTCGAAACACAGAACCGGAAGCTTTAGCCTTTAACACCATCTTTTCAATATTGCGCTTACATATAGCACTATTGACAACAAATTCTGGAGTGTTGAGCCGGTTGATTTTCATAAAACAAAGATACAATTCACTGCGAAGGATTCTATAAAATAAACTACAATTTCCGTAAATTATTTCCGCCAGGGCATATTTCCCAAATAAACATTGGAAAGATGCTTTTTCGCCAGTTCCTGAAGTGCAATCATTGTCTTTACCGGAGTAGCTGGGTCAGTCATTTGAAAATGAGGATGATATCTGTTTATATGAAGCACGGTTTCTCTTCCCAGTTCATCATGAATAAATTTTACCATTTCTGAGAAAACTTCAGGATCATCATTTTTCCCCGGAACCACAAGATTTACAACTTCCAGATGCTTGCCAGATGCTTTTATCTGCAAAAGGCTATTGAGTACAGGAGCAAGAGATGAACCGGTCATTTCAGCATAAAATTCTTCAGAAAAACCTTTGAGGTCAACGCTAAAAGCATCAGCAACCTGGATCAGTTCTGACAAAGGAGCTTCAGCAATATAACCATTTGTCACAACCACATTTTTCATTCCTGCCTTCTGAACTTCCCGGGCACAATCCATCATAAATTCATACCATACTACCGGTTCATTATAGGTGTAGGCAACTCCGATATTATTTGATCGTGTTAATGCCAGAGCAACAATGTCATTCGGTGAAACCTCATAAAGCCGGGGAAAAGTTTCAGCGGATGCCTGAGAGATTGTATCATTCTGACAAAAGGCACACCGCAGATTACACCCCACAGATCCAAGGCTGAGAATCTCCTTTCCGGGAAAATAGTGATACAATGGCTTCTTCTCTATCGGGTCAAAAGCATAACTGCACAACTTTCCGTAAACCGTGGATATCAACCTTCCGTCAAGGTTTTTCCGAACTCTGCATTTCCCGGATTTTCCCGGAGCTATAATACAGTGATGCGGACATAAAACACACTCTGTATGTTTATTTGAAATCGAATTCCAGTATTTTGCAACATAATTCATCATACCAAAGATACTTTAATATCGATCTTTTATGAAGCATTATAATCATGAACCTTGTTTTTACTACTTTTACATTCAAACAATAATACTATGAGAACCCTTATACTACTGATTTTTGTGATGCTTATTTCTCTTTCCTGCACACGGAAACACAACGATGCTCCTGTTGCTGAAAAAATCCAGTATGATGTTTCCATAAAAAACGGCAATCCTGACATTGACTGGTGGATCGATAATATCGAGGGATCTTATCGCGATAAGCTGGTTTCCATGCTCCTTACAAATGCTTTGAACGGAGAAATTGACGTTTATGACTATTTCACCAATAATAAACTTACTGATAATGAACTGGCATATATCCGGGGAAGAACCGACACAATATTACTGCAAAGTCCCGATCCTCCATATAATGACACCACTATGATTATTGAGCAGAAACTGGAATACAATGACATAACAAGGGTCAGGTTTTTGGAAGAGTGGACTTACGACGGCAACGATATCCGTACAATGGAAAAAAATATTATTGCCATAGCGCCATTGCTGGAGAATTATGATGAGAATGGCAATTTCAGAGGGTATCAGCCGTTATTCTGGATCTATACAGAAAAATAAAACAGAAAAAAATCTATGTATCAATATCATACACTCCCTTCCGGGCTGAGAATTGTCCATAAAGAGAGTAAATCGGCAGTATCACATTGCGGCATAATGATCGACACCGGCTCAAGGGATGAGCTGGAAAAGGAACACGGTGTAGCCCATTTTATCGAGCATGTAATCTTTAAAGGAACTAAAAAACGTAAAGCATTTCATATCCTCAGCAGGATGGATAATGTAGGTGGCGATATGAATGCCTATACTACGAAAGAAGAAACATGTATCTATGCGTCATTTCTACCTGAGTATTACAACCGTGCCATAGAACTCTTCTCTGACATACTATTCAACTCCGTTTTCCCTGTAAAGGAGATCGAAAAGGAGAAAGATGTGGTGTACGATGAAATTACAAGCTACCTTGACACACCATGGGAACAGATTATTGATGATTTTGAAGATCGCCTCTTTAAGGGTCATGCGCTTGGTCGTAATATTTTAGGTACGCCACAAAGTCTTGAAGATATCACTCAGAAGGATCTCACTGCATTCATTTCGAGAAATTACAAGCCTGAAAATATGGTTTTGTGCTCGGTAGGAAAAATCAGCATGAAGCGACTCATAAAGATGGCAGAAAAACATATCTCGTCTTCTCATGAATTTAGTGCCTCCATACCCAGAACACCGGTAAACGGATATTCTGCGGAAACGAAAATCATCGACAGGAACAGTTTTCAGACCCATGTGGCAGTTGGGAACAGGGCATATGCCTGGGAAGATAAGCGACGGGCAACACTTGCACTGCTTACAAACTATCTGGGTGGACCTGCAATGAATACACGCCTCAACATGGCCATTCGGGAGAAGCATGGCATAACCTATAACATCGAAGCTCACTATACGCCTTATTCCGACACAGGGGTATTCTACATCTACATGGGTATGGATCCGGCGAATGCAGAAAAAGCCATGAGGCTGCTTCATAAGGAGCTCGAAAACATCAGAAACAAAGCCCCGGGAACAACCCAGCTTCATATTGCAAAAAAGCAGTTTAAGGGACAGATGGCCATTGCTCAGGAATCCAACCTCAATGAAATGCTGTCGATGGCTAAAAGTGTGCTTATAAAAAACAGCGTTGACCCCATGGAAAAAATCCATAAGCAGATTGATAATATTTCATCCGAAGAATTCAGAGAAACAGCAAATGAAATACTACAGAACGAGATGCTTTCAACACTGATTTTTAAAGGGAGTCAGCAGTAGCAAATGCATCCCAAACAGGATCTTTTGGCGGTGGAGCCTGAAATGACATTTTAGTCTTCTTTACAGGATGAATAAAACTCAGTTCGCGGGAGTGCAAATGGATGGAACCATCTTTATTTGATCGGGGAAAACCATATTTAAGATCACCTTTTATGGGGCAACCAATTGCACTCAGCTGCACCCTGATTTGATGATGTCGCCCGGTCAGTAATTCCACTTCAAGAAGGAAATAACTTTCAGACTTTGCGATAACTTTGTATTTTAGTTCTGCACGCTTATAATCTTCAGCCGGATCCTTACGGGCATAGGATTTATTTTGCTTCTCATTCTTTTTCAGATAATGCACCAGCGTATCCTGCTCTTTGGGAGGAGCTGCTTTTACAACCGCCCAGTATGTTTTACAGAAATCCCTGTTCCTGACAGCATCGTTTAACCTTGAGAGTGCTTTTCCGGTTTT
>PKSY01000227.1 GCA_002869405.1 Marinilabiliales bacterium | reverse complement strand
CCATCAATAAATATTATAACTATTCTCTGTAGTATTCTGATGGTTAGAAACGTTCTCAAAAAAAACCTTAACTAAGATGAATAAATATATAAATCCAGCGCCGACAAAAGACCGTATCGACGGAATTGATATCCTCCGGGGCTTCGCGCTTATGGGAATTCTGCTGGTAAATATCCTGGGCTTTAATGCCTCTTTTTTTAATTTCGGCGGATTCTATTCCTCTCTTCCCCAGGCTTTTCAGCAGTCATTCTACAATATTTTCATAAGCCTTACGGCAGATAAATTTATCTTTCTGTTTAGTTTCCTTTTTGGATATGGCATCTGGATGCAGTATGAAAAGTTTCGGGATCAGTCGCAGCTTTTCAGGAGATTCTTTTCGCGAAGGATGTTCCTGCTTGCCGTTTTTGGATTGGCACATGTAGTACTGCTGTGGGCAGGGGATATTCTGGTAATCTATGCCATCACAGGATTTATCATGCTTTCACTCTATCGTTTAAGTACCAGGTGGCTCATTCCTCTTGCGTTATTTTTCTATTTCTTTATTTCGATTTGGCTTCTTGCGGATGTGTGGATCGATCTTCCCAATGCCATGTCATCAACATGTACGGAATGTCTTGATACAGCAAAGCGCATTTATTCAGATGGAAACTACGTACAGGTTTTGGCGCTGCGGCTGCAAGAGTATTACGCTTTCCGGAATATAAACGCGTTCTATTACCTTCCCAAAGTAGTGGGCATAGTAATAATGGGTTTTGTGGCCTCAAGGAACGACCTTTATCATCTTATCATCAAAAACCATAAAAGGAGTTTGCTGATATTGGCTGTATTGACGATTCTCAGTATTATAATCTATTTTGGTTATGAAAAGATTGTTGACTTCTCCAGTCCTTTTGCAAATGCATTATACATGTTCGGCTATGAAGTGATGAACCTGTTTATCGCCTCCACATACATTTTTATCATCCTTTTGATTTCCTCCTTTCATACAGTTTCCAAAGCATTAAAACCTGTAGCATTCATGGGTCGTATGTCGCTGACAAACTACCTTATGCAGTCGTTGATTATGGCGGTGCTGTTTTACGGCTGGGGCTTCGGTCTTTTCGGACAAACGAACATCGTGATGCTGGTATGTATTGCTTTCGGGATTTTTATTTTGCAGGTGATCTGGTCGGTACTGTGGTTCCGGAGTAAAAAACAGGGACCATTGGAGAAGCTCTGGCGGGAGTATTCCTACCGATAGCAAAATGCCGTACAAATGCCGTTGCCGCTTTTCTGACTTTTCCTTCAGCTATGACTATCTTTGTGATAATAGTACTAAATTCTGGTTATTATGTGCAGTGAAAAGTCAATAGGTCAACAAGTAAAGGAGGCTCGAGAGCGGTTGGGACTTTCTCAGTCGGAACTGGCTGGTCGTTGCCGTTTAAATATTCGAACTATTCAACGTATTGAGCATAAAGAAGTAAAACCAAGACTTTATACCTTGCGGATTTTGGATGAGGTGTTGAATGCTGGATTGATTGGTGATGAAGATGACAAAATGGAACAGGAAGAATTAATTTCTCTGCAAAAAGAGTTTGAAAGAAAAAGGCGCATTAGGATGGGTCTGTTCATTGCATTTGTGGCCAATCTTGCATTTGCTTTAATCATGATTCTTTCAAATGTACCAAAAGTGGTTTTTGCGCCGTTTGTTTACCTTATCGCTTTTGCTATCATTATTGGTATCGGAGTGGTTTGGCGCTGTCCGGGATGTAATGGACTTCTGGGAGATCTCTTTAATAGTAACTACTGCCCGAAATGCGGCTTAAGATTGAAGGAATAATACCATCTGTCTTTTCTGAATTATCAATGAATACCTTTGCCAAACAGTTTTTAAAAACGAACCAAATTAAATATGAATACCGTAATAAACAGAATTAGGGCCGACCTGAAAGAGAGCCAAATCAATATTTATGTGTTTCTCGTTTTTATCCCCATCGCTTTTCTCTCGTATCTTTTTCATGAATTTGGCCACTGGACTTTTGGTGAAATTTTGGGTGATGACATGGTGCTGAGTTTGAATAATGCAGCACCGAAAAGCGGTGTTTTCTCCAGCAGCTGAGTTGCATTATGGTCGGCAATTGGAGGTCCCGCATTTACTATTCTACAGGCTTTTATATTCTTTATTATTGTTAAAATGACAAAGTCTGTTTACGCCTACTCTTTTGCCTTTTTTGCGGTTTTTTTACGTTTCTACTCTATTCTTTTTGGAGGAATTATCAGCCTTCAGGATGAGGTTCGAATCGCATCTATGTTAGGTATCAATAAATATATTATTACAGGGATTGTTTTGTTGCTGTTGGCACTTATCCTTTGGCGTTGCAATAAAGCTATGAAGTTCAGTTTTAAGAATGTAGGATACTATACAGTGTTTAGCGTGATTGCGATATTGGCGGTTATAGGGACTTATGAGTTGCTTCTGTAATTATTGGTTGCAATTTTGTTAAAGATATTTAATTGAATAATAAAATTTGTTCCTTCCAGTTCTATACGAGTACACCCTTTTTAATTTTTTGTTTATGAAATTAATCCCCCAAACAGTATTAATATTATGCCTTATTCTTACATCCTCAAATATTATATTTGCACAAGTTAAAACAATACACGTGTATGTTGCCTTATGCGATAATATGTATCAGGGTATTGTGCCTGTAAATGAAGAACTTGGAAATGGACAGAGTCCCCGGAATAATCTCTATTGGGGCGCGGCATATGGTGTTAAGTCCTTCTTCAGATATATAGATGATGATTGGCAATTGGTTAAAACCTTAGAGAGTAGTAATCCGCATATTCTTGATCGCATCCTTTTTAAGCATATTAATGAGGATATATATATGCTCGCGGAGGCATATGATGGAAAATATATTAAAGAATGCATAACCGATTTTCTTTCTGCTGCTAATAATCATAATGAGGTTGAGGTGCAACATATGAGCCAAGGATTAAAATTTGGAGGTGGAGCGGATTTGATTGCCTATATTGGACATGATGGACTCATGGATTTTAATCTAAATTTAGCCTTTACACTTAATAAGATGAAACCTAAAGATGTGATTGTTCTGGCTTGTTTTAGCAAAGAGTTTTTTGCTCCTCATTTGCAGGAAGCAAGAGCAAATCCAATTCTCTGGACAACCAATCTGATGGCTCCTGAAGCCTATACTCTGGAGGCAGCGATTGATGGATGGATACTTAATGAATCTGGCAAAGAGATTGAAGAGCGTGCTGCTCAGGCATATAATAGATACCAGAAATGTGGAATAATTGGTGCTCGAAGTCTTTTTACATCAGGTTTTTAATATATGGTAGCTATACTTTTGTAACTGAAAATATTATCACATGAAAATTGACCATATCGCCATCTGGACTACAAACCTGGAAAACGTTAAAGACTTCTATATCAAATACTTCAACATGAAGTGTAGCGAAAAGTACGTAAACCCAACGAAACAGTTCTCATCATATTTCCTCGGCTTTGAAGGTGAAGCCACCCGCATCGAGAT
>PKSY01000277.1 GCA_002869405.1 Marinilabiliales bacterium | reverse complement strand
TTGTGAGCGGAAGACGGGACTCGGACCCGCGACCCCAACCTTGGCAAGGTTGTGCTCTACCAACTGAGCTACTTCCGCATTGGTACCCGGAGTGGGACTTGAACCCACACGACCGCAATGGTCAAAGGATTTTAAGTCCTTCGTGTCTACCAATTCCACCATCCGGGCGAACCAGTTATTTCAAAAAAAGGACCCCCTTTAAACGGAGATCCTTTGAGCGAAAGACGG
Organism: Marinilabiliales bacterium; assembly: GCA_002869405.1. Taxonomy (GTDB): domain Bacteria; phylum Bacteroidota; class Bacteroidia; order Bacteroidales; family BM520; genus BM520. The sequence goes on along the minus strand of PKSY01000277.1, from coordinate 22,606 downwards.
GACTCGGACCCGCGACCCCAACCTTGGCAAGGTTGTGCTCTACCAACTGAGCTACTTTCGCGTTTCGTTTGGGAATGCAAATATAAGGCGATTTTTCTTTACAGTGCAAAAAATGATCAAAAAAAATGCACTTTTTTTGATCATTGCAGAAAAACAAGTAGTTATAACTCTAGCAAATTAATTTATAGCCCACGCCTCTCACATTAATAATCTCTATGCTGTCGTCTCCACTCATATATTTCCTCAATTTTGTTATAAAAACATCCATGCTGCGGGCATTAAAAACCGTATCATCACCCCAAAGATCGATGAGTACATCCTTACGCTCCATCACACTGTCGCGGTATTTCCACAGCGACTGAAGCAGTGCACTCTCCTTATAGGTTAGCTTTCTTGGTTTCCTGGGTCCTGATAATATCTGACTCCGGGAGTCAAGGGTATAGAGACCAACTTTAATTTGTTCCGGAACTTCAAAAACCTCATCATTCGGCCGACGCCCCAGAACAGCCTTCATGCGTGCCATCAGCTCTTCGACACTAAAGGGCTTTCGCATATAATCGTCGGCGCCGCTGTTAAACCCTTCCAGTACATCCTGAACCTGACTCTTTGCTGTCAGGAAAATCACAGGTACCGAGGTATCTTTCACCCGTATTCGTTTTGCCAGCTCAAAGCCATCCATTCCCGGCATCATCACATCCAGGATACAGATATCAAAATCCCTGTTGTTCCATGCTTTCCATGCAGAGTTACCATCTTCACACCATTCCACGTCATATCCGCGGCTTTGCAGACTGTCGCGGACAATCATTCCCAGCGTTTTTTCATCTTCAGCAAAAAGTACTTTTATATTATTCATGTGTGGTATCAGGTATTATAATTGTAAATACGGATCCTTTATCTACTTCAGAAGTAAGCTCAATTTCCCCGTTATAGTAGGATACAACGGCAGCAACATAATTTAAGCCCAGCCCGAATCCTTTAACATTATGCACATTCCCTGTTGGAACGCGATAGAATTTATCGAATAGATACTTCTGGTACTGCTGCGGAATTCCGGGACCATTATCCTTTACTTCCATAATGATATTGCCCTTATGCCTGAAAATATTCAGAGAGACGCTCTTGTCCACTTCCCTGAGGTTATACTTTACAGCATTATCAACAAGGTTATTCAATAGATTTGTAATATGAAGCTTGTCCATATCCACCAGAAAATCCTGAGGGCACATACATTCAAACATCACATCATTATTGCGCATCTCATAGGTTTTTATTAATCCACAGGCCACCTCATACAAATCAAACGGTTCATCATGAATTTTCAGTCCTTCCTTTTCTCTTCGTGCCACACTGAGCACTTTTTCAATCATTCCTGTCAGACGGCTTAACTCATCCTGACTCATTGAGATATATTCCTGTGTTTTTTGAGGGTCGTCGAGCACATTAAACTTCTCCATTCCTTCAAGGGCAGCAGATACCGCTGCAACAGGAGTTTTCAGTTCGTGAGTCATATTATTGATAAAGTCATTTTTCATTTCCGACAATTTCTTCTGCCTCAGGATTGTCGAGAGCATAAAAATCATGATAAAGACGACTATGGCAACAAGAAGAAACGATCCTGCAATATTGACCCACATTTCACCAAGGATATATCTGTTAAACCCGGGGAAAACAACATTTACAACTCTGTCATCATTGCGAAAACGATTCACCGGCTGGGCAAGCGCCATGCTCATATCATCCTTTTGCTGAACAGAATCCTTTTTGGTTACAGAAAGCTCAAACCCGGAAGTAATCCCGCGGTCAAAAAGCCTAACCCGGTAAATAGAATCAAGTCGTGCTGCATTAAGCTCTGCCACTCCAAACTTCACAACCACATTTCTGACAATATCATCCAGTTCAATCTGTGTCCTTTCCAGCTCACTGGCAATATCCTCAATCATAATTGCCTCATGTTCAAAACTATAAAAATCATCCGTATTGATATCCATATCGGTATCAACTTCAAATTTTGTAATAACAGAGACTTCGGAATCTGGTTCTTCAGATGAATAGGAGTGTGAAAACAGCAGTGAATCGGCATCAATTGTAATATCCATGTTTACAATTGAGTCCATAGTCATATGGTGTGATGGCCGGGTGATAGTAACTGTACTGACAGATGAGGTAGTATGAGGAGTAGTATAGATAAATTCTTCAGCAGGTGCATATTCTGTTATAACTTCACTTTCACCCTTATCAAGCCACACCATTTTCGACATATTACGGATCATTTTCACCGCTTTCTCATCTTCAATGGCATTCTGAAGCGCATCTTTTGCAGATTGTTCAAAGGCTGTTCGCCTGGCATTGTAGGTGTCGATAAGCCATCCAACCTGAAATGCCAAAACGCCTACAATTGCCACTATCATCACAATCAGTATCCACCTGATTTTTCTGTTCATATCCCAAAAATAGTCTCTTTCTCACTAATACAGAAAACATTAACACTACTTAACACAAATAAAATCAGCATTTAACGATTTTCAACTTTTACCAAATGCAGCATTTCATATGGAAAAGCATTATCTTTACCGTGAAAATTCAAACCAGATGAAAAAACTATTATCGCTTTGTTTGCTATCACTTTATTTTATGACATCGGTTTTTGCTCAGGAAGAGCAGGAAAAAGCATCACGGTTCTCATTCAACAACTCCGGTGAATGGATTTTCAGCCTGCCGTCAATGAGTCTTCCTTCCGATCTCGCACAGCCTGTATTGAGGTTCTCCCCGTGGTATAATGTTCAATACACTGCAAGCTATCACGTCATAAAACCGGTAAGCCTTTTTATGGGATTAAATGTCAGGAATGTGGGCTTTATTTGTACTTCAAATGTTGATTATGAAGGAGAAACCACGGCCATCAGGAAAAAGTTCAGAACCTATAATTTTGGCATTCCGGCAGGCATAACCCTTGGAAACCCTGAGAAACTGATTGTCTATGGTGGGTTTGAGATTGAATTTCCTTTTCACTACAAGGAAAAAACATTTAAAAATGGCGTAAAAACAGAGATTTTCAAAGAGTGGCTTAGTCCCAAAACTCCTGCATATGTAACCAGTGTTTTTGCAGGTGTAGAGTTAGGCAGCGGCATAAATCTCAAGTTCAAATACTATCTTGACAGGTTTTTCGACTCCAGGAATAAAGATTTGATTTCCGGAATGGGAGGACTAACATACGATAAGCTTGACGCGCAGGTAATGTATATTGCCTTCTGTTTCAACATGTTCCACGACCTTGATGAACGTATTGAAAAGATGATTGACCAGCGTGTAAAAGCGAAGGAGGTTTATCTCAGCCAAAGGTAATTATCCACCGAGAAGTTTTTTGATCTCATTCAGTTTCATTAACGCCTCCACCGGTGTTAGTGAGTTGATATCTGTATGAAGAATGTCATCACGAATCTGATATAACAGCGGGTCGTCAAGCTGAATAAAACTCAGTTGCATCTCATCTGTATCCACACTCGTCTTCTTCCCTATCCCATCGTTGCTATGGCTTTTTTCAAGGATTTTCAGCATTGCAGAAGCACGATGAGTCACCATTGCCGGCATTCCAGCCATTTGTGCTACGTGAATACCAAAGCTATGTTCAGTGCCGCCTTTTGCCAGTTTCCTTAGAAAAATCACCTTATTGTTTATCTCCTTTACAGAGACATGGTAGTTTTTAATTCTCTTCATGGTGGCAGCCATCTCATTCAGCTCGTGGTAGTGCGTTGCAAAGAGCACTTTCGGCCGGTACAACTGATGATTATGCAGAAATTCCGCTATTGCCCATGCAATGGAAATCCCGTCATAGGTTGAAGTTCCCCGGCCAATTTCATCAAGTAAAATCAAACTTCTGTTGGAGATATTGTTAAGGATAGAGGCTGTTTCGTTCATCTCGACCATAAAGGTTGATTCACCTGAAGAGATATTATCCGAAGCCCCTACTCTGGTAAAAATCTTATCAACAAGACCAATGGTAGCATGTTTGGCAGGCACAAAAGAGCCCATCTGAGCCATAAGTACTATCAGCGCAGTTTGTCTGAGAAGTGCAGATTTTCCTGACATATTAGGACCGGTGATAATCATTATCTGCTGCCGTTCATTATCGAGGTACACATCATTGGCGATATATTTCTCACCGGGAGGAAGTTGTTTCTCAATTACAGGATGGCGGCCACTTTTTATATCCAGGGCATAACCTTCATTAAGAACAGGACGGGTGTAGCCATTTTCTCTGGCAAGTTCACAAAATGAGAGCAGACAGTCGAGTTGGGCCAGGAGTTGGGCATTCAATTGCACAGGTTGAATATATTCTGCTGTTGCAATTACCAGCTCATCATACATTCTGGATTCGAGTTTAAGGATTTTTTCCTCTGCATTAAGGATTTTCTCCTCCAGTTCCTTTAACTCCTGGGTAATATACCGTTCACTATTAACGAGCGTTTGTTTGCGCACCCACTCTTCCGGCACTTTATTTTTGTGTGTATTGGTTACTTCCAGATAATATCCAAACACATTATTATATCCGATTTTCAGGCTTGGGATTCCTGTTGCGGCCGATTCCCGTTGCTGAATCTGGGCGAGATAGTCCTTGCCGCTGTATGCGAGTTTACGTAATTCATCAAGGTCGGCATTAATACCATCGCGGAAGACACTCCCTTTTAGCACATTTACCGGCGGGCTATCTGAAAGTTCTTTGTCGAGGCGTTTTCTGATTACTTCGCAGGGGTTAAGCCTGTCGGCGATGCTTTGCAGGGCAATATTCTCTGCTTTGCTGCATATCAGTTTTACCGGCTCGATAGCTGTAAGGGCATTTTTAACCTGCAGCAGTTCCCGCGGATTAATGCGTGCAGTCGCCACTTTGGAAATCAGTCGTTCCAGATCTCCAATCTGCTTCAGAGAGGATGTAATCTCTCCTGAAAGATTATCATCTGACAAAAAGGTTTCAACAATCTCCTGCCTTTCAGACACGCTCTTCACCTCTTTCAGTGGAAGGACCATCCATCTGCGCATCATCCTGCTACCCATGGGGGATATTGTTTTGTCCATCACATCAAGCAGCGTAGTGGCATTCTCCTGAGGCGAGTGCAACAACTCCAGATTTCGGATTGTAAACCTGTCGAGCCACACATAACGATCTTCTTCAATTCTGGCAATATTCGAGATATGCTGAACTTTATCGTGCTGTGTTTCACTAAGGTAATGTAAAGCTCCACCCGCAGCAATGATTCCCTGTTCCATATCCTCAACACCAAAACCTTTGAGCGAGTTGGTCTGAAAATGTCGGATCAGGTTTTCATAAGCGAAATCATATGTAAATACCCAGTCATCGAAAGTTGAAAGATAGAAATGGTTTCCAAAAGAGTTAAAAAAATCCTCACGTTTATTTCTCTGAACGATAACTTCACTGGGTTTAAAGCTTTGAATCAGCTTTTCCACATATTCACGGTTTCCCTGTGCAAGAAGAAATTCACCGGTAGAGATGTCCAGAAAGGATACGCCACACTTTGGTTCATCAAAATGCAGACAGGCCAGAAAGTTATTCTCTTTCTGATCAAGAATTTTATCATTATAAGATACACCCGGTGTTACAAGTTCGGTAACGCCACGTTTGACGATTGTTTTTGTAAGCTTAGGGTCTTCAAGCTGATCACATATTGCCACTTTCTGGCCCGCCTTTACGAGTTTGGGAAGATATGTATCGAGTGCATGGTGGGGAAACCCTGCGAGCGCCATATCAGCAGCAGCACCGTTGGATCGTTTTGTCAATACGATACCAAGGATTTCAGAAGCTTTTACGGCATCACTGCCAAAAGTCTCATAAAAATCTCCAACTCTGAATAGCAGCATTGCATCAGGATATTTCGCCTTAATGCTATTATATTGTTTCATCAAAGGAGTCTCGGAGCTCCCTTTTGCACTCTTCTTCGCCATATTTTTAATGTAAGAACACAAAGGTACGAAATAGGATAGAAAGTAGAGCGGATTAATGTGGAGTTGTCATTGTTGTCGTTGTTGTCGTTGTTGTCGATGTTGACCTGACAGGTATTTCTCCTGTCAGGTCTAATATGGATTATTAAAAGTACAGGAGAGCCGGCTATTCATCGCGGCCCGGGGGTTATCTATGGGGGCATCTTATAGAGCCGAACGGCGGTGCGGCTTTACCATCTGAGGTTTATGATAGTATTATTTTCATATTTTTGCCAATATGAGAAAGCTGAAAAACGAAGAGCTGGGTCGTCCTGATGTTGCGCAATACAAGAAGCTGAAAAAAATTCCGCTGGTGGTAATTCAGGACAATATCCGCAGCCAGAATAATACGGGATCAGTATTCAGAACATCGGATGCTTTTTTAGTGGAGAAAATCATTTTATGCGGCTTTACAGCAACTCCGCCACACCGCGAGATTCAGAAGACTGCGCTGGGCGCAACTGATTCTGTTGAATGGGAATATATTGAAGAAACCTGTGATGCGGTTAAATCTCTTCAGGCAGATGGATACAAAGTATATGCTATAGAACAGGCAGAGGATAGTATCGACCTTGAAGACTTTTCGGTTTCAGAGGGGGATAAAGTCGCTATAGTTTTTGGCAATGAGGTAAAGGGTGTTGCGCAGGAGGTTGTGGATGCCTGTGACGGATGTATAGAGCTGGCTCAGTTTGGCACAAAGCATTCATTAAACATCTCTGTTTGTGCGGGAATCGTAATCTATAATTTATTTCAGAAAATGCGGATTTCCGTGTAATGTATTAACGGCTATTCAATTTCTCAATATGAGCATTATACTCATTCACGAGTTTGTTGAGTTCCATTACCAGCAGGTTGGTAATCCCTGATTCGCGTTCCATATCTTTGCTGATGTGATTCACCTCTTCAACCTGTAGATTATACTTTTTCACAAACTGCGCACATTTTTCATACAGCTCCTGATTATCAACAACCCCGTTACAACCCATTTCATTAATACGGTTGTGATTTGCAGTTAATTCCTGATGCATCTTTTCATAAGATATCTGCATTTCATCAAGGTTATTTTTCAGTGAATCTACCACAGACTGCAATCGATCAATTCGCATTGAAAGGAATCGGCTTTTCTGATCAAGATAAAGAAAATCCTTTCCATACTTCGATGATAGCGACATATAGTGCTTCATAAGTTTTCCCACCGAGGTAAAGCTGTTTTCACCATTCTTTTCAATAGTGATAATCTTTGGGTTATCGAGTGCGGCGTCTTCAAATGAGTCGTATGGAATATCTCCCAGCGGACGGATATTGGTAGTTTCAATATAGACAAATTCAGTTTTGTAAGAGCCATATTTTTCAGGCACACGCACACCAACGGCAATATGTTCTGCCTCGGGGAATGTAAAGAGCACGATTTTGTATCCGGAGTAAATCAACAGCTTTCCCAGAAGAATAGATTGATCGGAGCAGACTCCTGAGCCTTCTGCGAACGTCTCCCAGGGATACTTGATATCCTCGCCGGGGTTATATTTTTCGTAAACGATGTTTTCCTGAATATATCGGACAAGGTGGTCTACATACTCCCATTCTATGGGATACTGCAGGCGCATTGAATCCAAAAAAGGGGCAAAAGCTGCAGAATCTTTACGGTCATCAAAAAACTCATTCAACCGCTTCTCTTCCGAGAAATACATGGAAAGTGATGGCGCATTGAACTCCGGCTTTTTCTGATAATAGCGTAACAAATCATCATTATTTCGTGCAGAGTGTCCCGAACCTGTGGAGGACAAGGTCCGGCATGACAACAATCCGCAGAATACCAAAAACAGAATCAGAAGTTTGTGTTTTGCCTGCATATCACAAAGTTAAAAAAAGAATTGAGCGGCACAACGAAAAAAGGCAACCGTGTCGGCTGCCTTTTTATTTATATTAATCTTTTTCTTTCCTTGTGTAATTGAGCAGCCTTGTACTCACACGCTTATCTCTATGAAGCACTGAATCATCATCACCATAGATAAGGTCACCCGGAGGTTTATTGAAGAACCTGTTGATTAACACTATTGCTGCAGAGAAGCCGAACAGCAGAGAAGTGATAAAGAGCAGCAACAGGCGGTAGTCAATTAAAACCACTTTCACATCCGCCACAGCGAGAAGTGCAAAATAGATCACTGTAACACCGAAAAGGCCAAGCACACCTGCGAGCACAATATAGGTGAACATCACCAGCATATAGAGCGACTTCATATTAATACCCATAGCCATAAATGTACCGAGGTTTCTTCTGGATTTGAGCAGGTGGTCTCTAACCGTATTATCCAGCAGTGAATAGATAAACAGTGTACTAATTAGCACGAGGCCGAATATTAAGAAGATTACAAGGCGGGTCACTGCTTTATAGTTTTTCAGTGATTCCACGCGTGACATCTCCAGTTCCACCATGGTTTTATCTTCAAAAAACTGAGTAAACTCATCGATTTCACGCAGATCATTAAAGTTAATACCAACAGAAGTATATTCAGGAACATAATACGATTCAGAAGTATTTATGTTCGGGTCGTAGAATGGAATCACATCCACAACATCTTCAAACAAGTCTGAAGATTTAAAAGTCTCACTCTTCTCCCACTCCTGCACAAAAGCCTGCATTTCATCAAAATATACAGGATCAGAGAGCCGTACGGAGACATATACCATTGGACGGAAAGACATCACATATTCGCTTACGGTAAGTTGAATCTTATCCTCACCGTATGACTGATGCATAAACATGTCTTTTACATACGAATAGATATCATCACAACTTTCAACCTGAGAAAGTGCGGCTGCAATCCTAACCTGCAGATCCTCGAGGAACACCTGAGGAAACACATTATTTACCACGCCACCACTCGCTTCGGGAGTGAGTGTTTTAACAGGCATAAGCTTTTCATCGAGCTGCATCAGAAACGACAAGGTCACCACATTATCGTATTTTTGAGTTAGTGATGGCTCATTATTCATAAAATTTTGATAATATCCCTGAGTGGTAAGAAAATCTCTGCCATCAGGTAATTTCTTAACTACAGCAGAAATCGGTATCAGAATCTTGTCGTTAGGTTCAATAAGGAAGGGGAAAGCAAACTTTTCAGAGAAGTACTCCTGCTGAAATCTATCCTTTTTATATAGATATTCATCTCCGAAAAGCTCAGCCTGATAGCCTGTAGAATCAAAGTGAGCCAGGTCAAGATAAGGAAATTCAAACTCATTATCCGATGGATAGAGGTCATTATACATCTCCTGCGTAACAATAACAGAGTATTGATTTTCAGGATATATACTCAACTGATTCAGTGTATCAAAGCCATGTCCTACCAAAAGGTTATCTTTTGCGAGGATATTGGCCATCATCGGGTCGTCAAAATTTATAGACCTTCCACGGAAGTAACCACTCTCTTCATCAGCATTGGAAAAGAAATTGGCAAATTTGTAGTATTGATAAATATTCCTGTAGTGATATTTGTCTGCCAATGCCGCAGCATCGGGATTATTCTCAACATCGAGATATGGTTCCAGCATTCCCGGTTCTGCAGAAGAAGGTATATCTGCCGTAACACCAAGGACAAAGGGGTCCTTCATCTTTTCCTGAAGGTTTGACTGACTGCGAAGTGCATAGGCAATAGCGAAAAGTGTAAAGAGGTATACAGCAAAGAGCCATAGAAATTTCGAGAATTTGTGGCCTGCAAGCGCAGTACTCTCCCGTTCATAAAAGATAGAATGAAAGCATCTGTTTGTATTCCTCGACGGCCTGAACTTTTGTATCAGGTTGTCGAGTGCCATACTGCATTGGTATATAATATTTCCTTGTGAAGCCATAGCCTGATTATAGATATTTCTGTAGATTCAATGAACTGTCAAACTGGTTTGTCTCTTCGGAACGATGATGTACGTTAGCCGGAAGGATATATCCGACTTCTTTCTTTGAGTAATTTTTAAAAATCTGCTCTTTTTCTGATTGATCCAAAGCTTCAAAGTCGTCTTTCCCAAAAATTTTGTTAACAATCTCGTGCTCAGAATAGATTTTTTTCGGGTTACTATGCTCAATAAAGTAAGGCAGCGATTTTATCACCACTATCCTGTCGGCATATTCCTTTGTAAGTTCGATATCGTGAGACACCAAAATTGCGCTGATGTGGTGGCTGTTGGTTTCGGAGTTTATCTTTTTAGTCAGCGCACTCATCAATCCGCGGGCAGTATTATAATCGAGGTTTCCGGTAGGTTCATCACCGAAAAGCACTTTATAATTAGAGTTAAATGCACGGGCAAAAGCAACCCTTTGTTTCTGACCTCCGGATAGCTCATCAGCAGATTTGTTTGCCTGATCCATTCTGATATCCAGATCATCTTTCAGCGTCGTATAGGCTTTTTTCATAGCCACACATTTAAACGGATCCTTATAATGGGAACAATGGGCTCCGGGAGTAAAGCAACCCTGATAATTATCTTTATCCTGAAAGCCATAGGCCATACCGGGAAGAGCGACATTCTCCGCTGCCGTAAAGTTGGGCATCAGGTTGGTATTCTGAAAGATAAAAGAGTAGTACTTTCGTCGTATCTCATCCAGTTTCGACTCTTTGCCGCCATTAAGGATGTTATCCAGCAATGAGGAGCGGTTTCTTTTCCAGATGGATGATTCCTCCTGAGAGCGAATTGTTCCTGACCCATCATATTCAAATAGCGGAAACATCTGATGTGTATCACCATTTTCACTCTCATCTTTTGACTCGCTTGTATTAAGTTTTATGGAAGATGTACTGTTGAGGTAATTCTCCGGATAATTCTGCTTTAGTTCCGGAACATGATTAAACAGATATTCCAGCACCTCTTTATGATTATCATTGTAATCAAAAGTATTACGCATCAGGCCCAGAGCCTCCAGCAGTGTAGTCTTTCCAGATCCTGATTTACCAAAAAGTACTGAGATACCTTTTTCCGGGATATCCAGCTCGGGGATGTAGATACACCACCCGCTGTTGCCATAGGAAAGAACCGTATTTCTTATTTCAAATAAATTCGCCATTACTTTTATCAATATTAATTATTAACCTTGAAAGGTGCTGCCTCTTGAAGAATAAGGTTCGAGTGACAAGTCACCGGATAGAGCGATGCCTGAATCCAGTAATATTTGTTATTCATATTCTTTTTATTGTTGATATCAGCATTTTTGAAGGTTGGATTTTCATAGTAGGAGTCATATCCTTTTTCAAAAAATGATACCAGTGCCTGGTAAAAATCCTGTCGTTTTGGTGCAGGGACCACAACATTTCTTTCCCTGAGATAGAGCAGCAGATAACGTTGATATGTATTAAAAAACCGCTGATCAAAGACAGAGGATTCCCGCTGTATACTCTGGAGGTGTCCTTTAAAAACAATGAAGTTTAGCGCCATTTCAAGCACTGCCTCATCAGGCACTTTGTTGGGATTATTAAGATCACGCATCACGACACTACACCAGTCAAAGTTTGTCCTGTCTGCCGGTAATCCGGTTAGCAGAGACAACACGGAGCAGATCTCTGTATCGTTAAATTCTGCTGCAGATAGGTATCTGTAACGATTTACAATTAATGAAAGCATAACCTCAAAAATCTTGTTTCGAAGCTGTCCTACCGAATTAAAACTTGGGACAAACAACCTATCAATATTGGCAATTAATTCTGAAGTTGATGCATGATTCACAAAGCTCACATACTGCCAAAGTGCACCGTCAAAGGAGTCAGCGTCAGTAGTTTGAGTAAGCCATTGCGGCTTATATGCCGTATAACCTTCCTGATAAAGCTGAGTACCATTTCCAAAAACCGCAGCCAGTTTCTCCATTGTCATCGAACGACTCTGAAAAAGGTCTGCGATAATTCGTTTTACGTAATCATCTGTTGAGCTGTTTGAACGCCCAAAACTCTTACTTGTATTATTGATGTTATTGAGGAAATAATCAAGCAGTGTTGAAAGTTCATTCTCATTTATAATGTCTTCGGGATTATCAGACTGGGGGATACAAACATTTGCACCCATTGCCATTGATCCGGAGAAGATATTATAAGCCACAGACTCTATATTATTATCGATCAAGGCCTTGCCTGTAACCTTACGACTATTCTTGTCTTTTGTGACTGTACTTGCCTGCGGTATTGCACCATACACTTCACCTAAAAGCTTCTCAAGATTGCATCGCACGCAGCTGTTGCCCTGATTGTTCTCATTCTCATATTTTTGTCTGAACTTCTTGTTTCTGTTAAGAATATTCTTTTCAAGAATTTCACTTGTCTGCTGACAGAATTCGTCATAGGCACTATTGGACTTATGCCTTACCTGAACACTAAAGAAATCGATATTTCGGTCAGAAAGCCATTGTGCTACTTCCGGGGTATTAAAGTTTGTTTGCTCATGCGCAAAGTTATTTCCTGCATCACCAAGGAGAAAGAGGTAGTTCCTGTTATCCGGGTCGGGGTTAAACTGATTTACTGCGGTTTTAATTCCCAAAAACACAGATTCCGGAACAGTGGAAGTATTAGCTCCGTGAGAAAAGATATTTCTAAGATCAGATACCACTCTGGCCCTGTTATCGGTCAGCTGTCCGTTATTGGTAAGTTCTATGGGATTACTATAGTCAGTATCGCGGAAAACCACAGCGCCAAAAAAGTAGTTAATGGGATCTCCACCGGCTTTCAATTCGGCTTCATTTTCATCCTGAATACGTTGCATTGTTTTTGTCAAAGCATTAGCAACACCTTCCAGTGCCTGATCCATACTTTGTGTACCATCCACAACGAAAATAATATTATTTCGCTGGCGTTTTTCAATTACTGCTGAAACTTCACGTGTATATTCAGCAACTGTAACAGGGTCATAATCACAATTACAATCGAGGTCAATTTTCTTACCCACAACACCAACACGGGGATAGGCATTTGAGAGGTCTACTGCTTTTGTTAAAAGCTGGAACCGAAGCATATCTCCAGGCAGGCGGTGCAATGGATCATTAAGAATTTCCTGCCTGTAATCCTCTTCATTGAAGATGAGGTCCATCTGATTTGCAGGTCTGTGAGCTTTATTGGACCCGAAACTGCGACCATCACTCAAACGGGTATAAACACGCGAATACTGCGTTGAGCCTAAACGGTCGGAAGAGCTCACCCAGTTGGGTTCTATACTTAAATTTGAATGCCATTTTGAAAGACTTGCAGCACTGACCCATCCACGAATAGAGGATGAGACGTAGCGGATTGATGGTATCTGAGGGTCGGCGCCACACAAGTATGCATCATTTTTTTCATCATAATGATAGAGATACAAAACCTCAACATTTCTTTGCTGATAATCAGAAATGTATGTTCCCTTATTAACACCTTCTGGATTTGTATAAATATGCTGCGACTGCAGGTTCTTCAGATTCTTGATAATTAACGCCTTTTGGGGCAGTTTAACGATACACTCATCAATAAGAAGGCTGTCTGAGATCACAGGATTATCCCAAAGCAGCATTTTATTCTTCGGGAAATAATATACTGAATCAGCATACCCGGGCATAAGTTCCCAAATACCATCTTTAACATAAGAATCAACTACAACCTTCACCGCATTTTCATACTCTTTCAATACATAAAATGCTTTAAGAAACGGGAAGTTAACACCGGCAGGGGTTGTACAATTCTGGTCCTTGTATGCCACATTTTCAGCAGAATTGGAGAAAACATTCCATACGCGGTTTCCGGTACCTCTGCGTGAAAGCACTTCACCACTCTGATAACTAATACCCGGGTTATCACAAACACGCGGTTTATTCAAAATTTTATCCTGAGCGAGCGCAGAGACACCCAGGCCCGTAAATAAAACAAATAACAAAACAGTTGTTAACTTTCTCATAACCTCTCTCTTCTATCAATTAAAAAGACAATTCAATAACTTCGACATCAAACAGCAGTGGAGGAAGCTTGCCGGCAAAAATATTCAGCAGCTGCTCCTCAATCGCCTGGCTAAGATATAAATCCGAGTCGGGCATATAAAGTTTGATGGTAATATGTTCATAATTTTCAACTACTTTCTCAAAAAACTGGAACTGTACAATCACATCATTCAGCGATTTCTCCCAGTATGCTGTGGATGCAATCACGAAATTAAAAGTAACCGGGCGACGTGCATATGGCACCTGTCCCAGGGCATCTTTAAATGCATCGGTATCCACGAAGGGTTTCATGTTGTTCTCTAAAACACCCCCCACAAATCCTGATATCTGATTCTCTTTCTCATTAGCTCTGCCCTTAATGCTTTCGGGTTTCAATTCACTGCATGCCGCATAAAGCAACAAGTCATTATCATCCGGCGCACTATTTATGATAGAGCCCAACTGAGATGCAAAGTCACGAAGATTAACATTTTCTTCGGCTTCCACAAATGCGCTGCAATAATAAACCGACAATGGGTTCAGATTCTTGCTGTATATCACAGGGACAAAACCTTCATCCATAATATTCGACATAGGGATATCAAGATATTCCTCATCTACGGCATTAACATCATTCATAAATGCTTCATCAACATAAAGATCCATGCTGTATGGCTTATGAATTCTCAAGAAAGCATCAGCAATTTTAGCTTTTCCAACAGGCGCTTTCATACGGATGTTTTTCCCTTTACCAACTTTCAGCTTTCCTCCGGAGAAGTTGGAGTACATCCCGCCACAGAATGAGTATTCAATTTTCTTTACAGAAGAGCGCTCATCAGGATCCTCCTCTATAAATACTTTGTACTTAACTTTCTGAGTATTGATTTTTGCAAGCTGCTTTTCATAACCACAAACGGAACGTTCATCCCACTTCTTCACACCGGGGATGTCATTCCTGCGAATCTCTTTTATGTAAGGAATATTGGGTCTCTTAAGGTGGTAAGTCAAACCAAGAGAGACTCCAAAATCATTAATCGTCAATTCACTATTGTCAGTTTTGATAAGGTTTGGTGCAGAAACGGCAAGATTATTCTCATCATCAATAAGCAAATCCGCAACCGGTTCAGATTTCAAAGGATTGGTCAGGCTGTGCAGGAATTCTGCATCCAGACCTAAGGAGAAACTTCTGTTCAGGGGATAGGATACTCCTACTCCTGCAGAGAGCCATACAGAAGGAAGCAGCGTAATCTGATCAATTACCTCAACAGGATTCTCTTCATTGTAGTCCACGAAACCATAGCGTGGAAGATCTTCGAGCGTAATATCATAATTTGTTCCGTAACCGGTTTCGATATTATAGATTCCGGAGTATTTCGCCTCAAAGGATTCCAGGGTTGTATTATTTCCCATTGGCAATGAAACAACAGCGCCAACGGCAGCATTCACGGCTACTTTATTAAGGTAATATGAACCTTTTATCCTTAGCGGAATCTGCAGGGCTGTCATATCCATACGCTGTGTCAGCACATCTCCATCAATATTCAACGTGTATAAATCACCATCAATATCCTGCTGATCATGCAATGCAAACAGGAAATCCTCATTGCTGACAACACCGTTTAATCTTTTAAAGCCTAGTCCAAATTCAAGGAAATAGTTCAGATTTCCTGTTCCCCCAAGGAGGTAATTTGCAAGGATTTCTGCTCCTGCGCTGTTTCCGCGGGAGCTTTCATATAAACCGGGACGGAATGCACTGCTGCCTAACCCGCCTCGTAACACCAGCTGATTCGGGATAAAGTTGCTACTTGCCACACCACCCTGAAAGGGGTAATCGTCACGATCAACTCTCACAATAAAATATTGTTGCTTATTTTCATTGTAGTAAAGCGTCATTATATATCGTTCATCCGAGAGGAACACCTTTGCATTGGGGTCAAGCACAGGATCGGAGGTGTACATGTTATACCACCGTATTCGCTTTCTGTAAGTGATATTCACAAAAGGCTTAAAGATTTTTCTGATTTTAAAATCACTGATGACAAGCGAATCAATGAGGTGATTTTCATACAGCGTATCAAAAGCGCTTACATATTCTCTGCTGGTAAGGCGGATATATTCATCCGACAATTCATATACAAGTGGCACATCATCATTGAGCATAATGTCACGGAATGCATTCTTCGAACTGTCAGCGCTCAACCTGCAGGCCTGTTCGTATTGTCCGAAGAAGACTTTGAGCTGAGGTATATTAAGTTTCCGGATATTCTGTGCGTTGGATGCCAAAACAAAGGTGCAGAGTATTGCTGCTATGGTAAATAATCTTTTCATATCGCGATAATATTATTTGCTGATCATGATTTTTTTTGTTGCAACCGGCTCATTGTTTTGGTATCCAACAATAAGATACAGTCCCGGATTCACATCACTAAGATTAAACCTGTGCTGTGAACCTGAGGAGCGGATTCCGGAGACAACACGCCCAAAACTATCATAGAGAATAAAATCCACATTGGTTCCGGAATATTCGGCATTTACCAGACTCACATCCACAAAACCATTAGACGAAGGGTTTGGAAAAGCCTTTAAGACAGGACCTTCTGAAGCATTTTTCTCTTCCTCAAAAACATTTGTCTGATAGCAGTCAAGTTTTGCATTTTTATATCCAACCTCAACCAGGTATTGATAGATATCGGAGTCAAAAGGCTTGGCAATATTTCCAAAGTCAAAATAGTGTCGTGCTGCGTCATCATTGTCCAGTGGAATCGTTTCGCCTGTTATTGTATTATATGTCCGCCAGTTATAGGTATAATCGTCATATGTAATATTTGCACCAACACCCGGATCTGATGCCGGCAACACATAAATCAGCAACCCATTTCCTTTTTTAATAATACTGCCTTTGGGTGGAGCGCTAAACTCACTTACGAGCACTTCTTTACTAAGTTTCCCGGAGATACATCCCAGCGTGTTATTAAACTCTGTAACAGAGATATTCACAAAAGAAGTACTTTGATGGTCTCCTATATATGAAATCTGCATTCCATAATCAACATTAGTATGCATTGTATCAACATCTGCTTCGGGAGTCACATTCCATACATATGAACAATCCTCAGAGTTGCCAATAATGCTGTATCCGTAGTTTTGGTTAAGGCAGACTCTCTCGCTACCCTGCAGAGATAGTTCAGATGGCGGATGTATTTCAATAACTGTGGTGTCGAGCACATACGGGCAACCGCCATCGGCAGTTATAATTTGCGCAAAGACATGATACAACCCGGCTTCGCTAAATCTTGTTTCGAAAGGATAGCCCTGATAAAAGACCTCACCTTCCACGTTCCAGATTACCTCGGAAGTATTAACAGCCGATGGATCTGATAGCTCAATTGTGGTTTGAGCTCCAAAACATAAACCACTGACATTTGCATAGTCAACAGCTGGTTCGTTATAAGTTGCTATATGTGAAGTCGCACTGTATTGTTCGCTCCAGGGATTGGAAAGTGTATCGGTTACCATGCAGCGAACATACAATTGAGAGCCCCAGTCACCGCTTTCCAAAGTACATTTTATCTTATCTTCACCCTGAATGTTATTCCAGGTCAGTTCATCTGTACTCCTCTGCCATTGATAAAGATGCTGTGGTTGAATAAGTGTTTCTTCCAATGAAACCTCTATCTCCTGTAATGGACACAAAGTAACATCAATGGCCTGTGCATTCAGGTTTTCAGGCTTTGTAAATAAATAAAGCCCGATTAACACAATGATTATTATTTTTGATCTCATAGTTCAGTTTTTCAGGTTAAGGCTAACGTAAGCGTCGGGCTTTTTTATCCCTGTTATGAATTATATTATAGGATACCTGTACATTGAAACCCAGATAGGAATTCCTGATATCACTAAGTATGGTATTTTTGAAAGCTTCCAGTTGATCACTATGCATCACCGGATCAATAGCAAGATCAGGATATTGATGCGTTGAAAACAGTTGTGGAGAATAGCTGATATTAAATCCATAATCCCAGTTCGACCGGTTACCGGGAGAATAAGAGTAGCCCAACTGAGAAAACAGATGAACAGCAATATCCCCTGCACTTCCTTCAAGCTCTTCTTTGTAGTCATTCAGCTCAAATTCCCCAAAGCCGTAATCAGGAAGGTCTAGAATTTCAAATTCATCTGATCCCTGAACAATACACTGACGTGCCAGATATTCGCTGTTTCCTGTTGAATAGTATGTGGCTGCAAGCGTATAGTTAACTGCAGCACCCAAACGGACAACGATATTATGCGCTCTGCGGGTATCGGGAGAGTATTTGCCTATGGCATACACAGGAACACTTACGATATTATAGGTATAGTGCTGTTCAACATTTTCAAGCTTTACATCCAGATTATAGGAGTCGAAAACCAAATTACCAGTTGGCGATTGAGTTTCATTTATATAGGTAGTATTTAATGATGAGAGACCATAAACAGAGTTATGCCTCATAAACCTTGCGCCAACGCCAAAACCCATCCGAAAGGCTTTAAAATCCCAATCCTGGCCGGCCAGTGACGTGGTATCACCAAAAAACATCTCCAGATCGGCTCCAACACTGAACGATGGTTTTGCGTCAGACTGCAAATCTTCAAATCTGGGATCTTCAAGCGTATAGTTTTCCATGGAGTGCAGGTAGCCGCCTGAAAAACTAAGAAATCCCCAACGATTGATTAAACCCTTGCTGGCCTGAGGGTCATTTTGGGAGATCGACATTATTTTATATTGAGACGGGTCATGATAATCCCGTTCAAAGGCTGGCAGTTTTACCCAAAGTGCGAAAACACTATCCACCGACATATCACCTCTGTCGTAGCTATCCACCTGCGGGAGTGCATAAAGACATTCCCACCGAATAAGCTGCATTGCAATCCGCTCGCCCTGTTTGGTTTTCACCACCATAAGATTATCGGTGGCTTTAGTAATATCAAACGAGAGCCCGTTGGCTTTAAACCATTCGGGAATGTACCGGATATGATCGTTTAGCGAGATATAATCTGATTTTACATATCCTTCAGCTATCTGTGTGGTATTAACAGGTTGAAACAAGTTAGGGATAACCGCTTTATCAATTACTGTTTCATCAAAATATGATTTAAGCTTCATCCCAAAACGGGGAGGATAAGTGGATGTCCATTGGTCATAGAGAGGAAGATAACGATCCAGCACTGAATCCACCAGAAACTGCATGACACCTTTTGCCACAAACTCAGCCTGAGGTGATAATGTGACAATTTTTCCTGACCTTGAAGAAACATATATGGTTGTATCTGACTGAGTCTCTTCCTGCAGAGTATCACTAGTGACCTCCTGAGAAAAACCGGAAACCATCAACCCAACAAACGCAAAAAGGCAAAGTAGTATTCTTTTTTTCATAGCAATATTATTTTACGATAATCTTTTGGGTTTTGAGATGATCTTCATTATCAGAAATATAAACAACATATACCCCTGCTTTCAATTGTGTGGCATTGATAACTGTTGAGGTTTCACCTGCAGTCCTGATATTATCACTGAAAACTGTATTTCCATTTATGTCAGTAATCTTCAAAATAAAGTATCCTGTATCATCAGAATTTATCGTCAAAACCATTTTATCAGAGACCGGATTAGGAGAAACCCGGAAAGAGAAGGCATCTTCAACAGCCAGCATCTTCTTGGATGAATAGGTAATTGTATCCGTTGAATTGTACACATAATGGCCGTCAATCACATCATACATATGACAGAAATACTGTGTGCCATTGGTCATTGAGTGGTATTCCGGGTCGAGGTAGAAGTAAGGCAGTTCCTGAATGGCATCACCCATTGTACGAAGAGAATCTGTTATACTACCTTCATTGGCAAAGAACACATAATATTTAGCTCTGGTATTCGCACAAACCAGCAGCCTGTCTTCAAGGATAATCCGTCCGGTGTCAGGGGCAATACGCTTATCAATATCCACAATATTGCTCACTGCAGAGCTACATCCATTGGTAAGGTCCGTAACCTGTACTGAAATACGGCCCTGTTGTCCCGGATTGTTCTTCGCCCAGATTGCCGTACATAAATCACCGTTTTCACCATTTAATATCGTACCATAATCCACATCCCACAGCAATTCATAATTCTCTGATGACTCTAAAGAGGTCTGATATTTCCTGACCTGATTTGCACCAACCTCGAAGTCACCGGAAAGGGTAAAACTCTGCATTCCGTTAACAGTAATGGATTCAGACATTGCTTTAATGTTATCACCATAAATAAAGTTGCATGTCACAAGGTAATCGCCGGTCTCATCGGGGCTAAATAATGCATATGGAACACCATCGATAGTACAAAAGGTATTCTCATCTCCCCGGATATATTCTGTCAGGTCAATAGCCTCACCAAGACAGAGAATCCTATCCTCTTCAGGAATAGAGAATAAACCTTTAAAAACCTTTAGTTCGATTGTTTCAGATGATGCAGGGAAACTATTTTCAGTCCGGATCATTATGGTATTTTCACCAAAGACAAAATCTTCAAAGGAGAGATTAAAAGTTGCAATACCGTTAAGTCCGCCCGTATTATCAACTTCCACTTCCGGATTATCATTCAGTGTATAAAAACAGTTCCCGAGGTTTATATCAGCATCCGGGTGACCGCTATAATTCACCACAAAAGCATTATTCTCTTCTTCCAGAAAAACAGGACTTGAATAGTTTTGGCCATTTATACTAACCAGATCAATTGCAGGTTTGTTATGCCTGATAATGATATTTTCATAAACCGTCTGATACTCTGTTGTGCCTGTTTCCAAAAAAACAACACGAAATTCGAGTATATTTTCACGCTCTGTCAGCACGAAATCACGACCAATATTTTCAGTGTAAAACCGGAATGACTGAGCTTCCCGAACCAGCGGACTCCAACCCGTTTCATATGAGAGTTTGGTAAACGCCTCAATGTAGTCAAAATCCATTCCGGCCGGCACATCAAAGGTCAGTTCAAATAAAATATTAGGGTTGCCGTCGCCATTGATCTTAATGATATTACTTTCAAAAAGCTCATCGCTGTTGTTGAACACATCAACAATTTCATCTATTTCCTGTGCGAAAAGGAAAACAGAGGAAAACAGCAATACCAGGCAGAGTAGATATTTCCGTACCATTATTTATGAATTAGTTTATAAGATTCAACAAAATCTTCTGAACGCAGTGTCAGAATATATATACCTTTTGCAAGGCTGTGGGTATTTATTTTTAGCATTGATGCATCAGTTTCTTCTTTAAAGACAACCGAACCGCTGATGTCGGTTATTGTAACTTTAGTTTTTTTACCGGCAAAAGATGTTTTAACAAGCAGGTAATCATCAAAAGGATTCGGATAAATCTGTGCAGAATTAACATATTGACCGATTCCGTCAGGCTTAAGGTTCAAAATAAATTCCATTCCGGGCAATAACAGTTCCGGGCAATATTCACTGTATGCAATATTACGGGGAATAATATCCTCTTTCAGAGAGACAGAGATCTGCAGGTCTTGTGCATCAATATCAAAACTATGAAATCTGAACTGCGTGAAGCATGTGTCAGAAAGGATAACCTGATCTGAGCGCTCTACTTCAAAGGTATTCACTTCCGACCCGTTAATAAAGAGATCGAAAGGTTCTGTGCCATCAGGAATATTTCCGACTGTACCCTCAAACAACAGGGAGAATTCAGGGCTCTCTTCAATATACAAATCAGATAGCTGCTTTCTCATCTGAGGTTCCTTCGAAATATAAAAAACAACAGAAGTATCAGCAATCGGAGTATATGATCCGTCGGCGGTAAAAAGCTCCAGGTTAATAACCAGTGAATCTGCAACAGCATCACAGATGTCAAAATCAAAATCACCACATTGTAATAATGACTCCTCAAGGCCTTCAACATTATTCACCAATAAATTTGAAGCTGATTCAATTTCCCATCGGTAATTCACAATAGTATCAGGGACTGAGAGATGTGGTCTGAAAGTGACTAAAGCCTCATATTCCGGAATCGAAATAATGTTATTGCAAAGCAGCATGAAGTTCTGATCATTGACCATAACTGAAAGGCTGTCAATGGTAACGGGAGTATAGACAAATGTTCCTGAAGCTCTTACCGTATCATTGGCAAACCAACCTGTGAAGGAGCAGGAAAAATCATCAGGGTTAATACCATCAAGACTTATAGATGTTTCATTTCCTGTGATAAACAGCATTCTTTCAGGAGTGGTAGTAACCCAAATACCCTTTTCAGGAATTCCTGTTTCAGATATGTTTGCAATGGAGACTTCATTTGTTTCAGGATTATACTGAAGGTCAACCATAAAGTCATATGGTGAAGGAATATTCAGCGATGCTGCGCCGGCAGAAAAATCGTTATTTGCTCCACCACTCACACCAATATCGCAGAGCACATCACTTTCGGTCCCGGTCATGATCACCAGGTCTTCAATTGTTGGATCGCCGGTATTCAGGCAACGGGATGTTTCATCCAGGATAAAAGTGCCCGGCATAATATCAGGGTCACCATATTCGGTAATGTTTCCCTGTGACTGTGGTGAGAAATCAGTCTGACGCTGTGTGAAAGAGTAGTTCACAATTACCGGAGCACCAATATGATCAACATCCCGGTTTTTGGCAATATCATAATGGTAGAAGAGCACACTATTAACAT
>PKSY01000153.1 GCA_002869405.1 Marinilabiliales bacterium | reverse complement strand
TTGAAATTATGCACATAAGCCACAAAGCTATTATCAGAAGATATCTTTGCAAACATTAATGAGGATGAGGGGAATGTAGCACCTACCCTTTTAATCTTATGATTTTCAAAATCATAAAGATAATAATCACCTTTTGTATTTGACCGCCATACGCGCGAAGAGTTGGTAAAGAGTAGTGCCAGTGAGCCATCATTTGAAAGACTGAAAGATTCAATTCTTATGGGATTCGTCGCTCCTTCCGGTATCATTTCACTGGCTGGGATAAATATCGATTTGTCTTGATTCCGGCTTTCATACCTGACAAGTTCGTAATATTCGGGCATCATTTCAGATTTCTCCATTCTTACGAATGCGGCACCATCTTCAATCCACTGCACAGGAGTAAACCATTCCTGGCGGAATTCGGAAGAATAGATACGATCAAGCGTTAGATCCGGATTGTCTTGAGCAAAAGAAATTTGCAGACTCAAAGATATTGCTATCACTATTAAAGCAAGGCAACGAAGATTTTTCATAGCATAAGGTTTATGCCACAAATATAGGAAAATTGATTTATGTGTAGAGATGCACGGCCGCTCGTCTTTACACAGACAGGCCTATCTAAAACGCCAAATCCAGTATCTCAATCATCTTCTTAATATAGTGAAACTTAAGTCCATCGATGTAGGACTCGGGGATTTCTTCAATATCTTTTCTATTTGCTTCTGACAAGATAATTTCTTTAATATTTGCACGCTTTGCGGCAAGGATTTTCTCCTTTATTCCACCTACCGGTAATACTTGTCCGCGGAGCGTAATTTCTCCTGTCATTGCAACATCTTTTTTCACAGGTTTTCCGGTAAAAGCAGATGCCAGGGCGGTAAACATGGCAATTCCTGCAGAAGGTCCGTCTTTTGGTGTTGCTCCTTCAGGCACGTGAATATGAACACTTTTCAAGTCAATTGCTTTATCTTCAATATTCAGTTCAGCAGCATGAGCTTTAAGATATTTATGTGCCAGTGTAGCAGATTCCTTCATCACATCGCCAAGATTTCCGGTCATGGTAAGGTCCCCTTTTCCGGTACTGAGGCTTGATTCCACGACTAGGCTTTCGCCACCTACATGAGTCCATGATAATCCGGTAAATACGCCGAAAGCATTTTTATCCAGTGACTTATCACGCTGAAAACGTGGTTTTCCAAGTATTTCCTGCAAATCAGTAAGGGTAAGGCGCTTATTATACTTATCGCCCATAGCAATAAACTTCACCCTGTTACGGATTACTGTTGCAATTTGTTTATCGAGCAGGCGTACTCCGGATTCCCGGGTATAGTCCTGGATTATTTTCTCAATTACGGCTTTTGACAGGGTAAGATCACTTTTGGTAATTCCGTGTTCCCGCAACTGCTTGGGAATAAGGTGTCGTCTGGCGATTTCCACTTTCTCTTCAAGCAGGTAACCGGAGATATCAATTATCTCCATTCTGTCGCGAAGTGCCGGGTGAATACTATTCAGGCTGTTGGCGGTTGCCACAAACATAATTCTTGAGAGGTCGTATTCTACTTCCAGGAAATTATCATGGAATGTATTATTCTGTTCAGGGTCAAGAACTTCCAGCAGGGCTGCAGAAGGGTCTCCATTGAGCGTAGCGCCACTAATCTTATCCACTTCATCAAGTACGAAGACCGGATTTGAGGCATTTACTTTTCGGAGGCTCTGGATAATACGTCCCGGCATTGCACCAATATATGTTTTTCTGTGACCCCGGATTTCAGCTTCATCTCTAAGACCGCCCAATGACATTCTGACATATTTACGACCAATTGCACGGGCAATAGATTTACCAAGAGAAGTTTTACCCACACCGGGAGGGCCCACCAGACATAGTATAGGTGACTTCATATCACCTTTAAGCTTTAAAACAGCAAGATACTCGATAATTCTATCCTTTACCTTTTCCAGTCCGTAATGATCTTCATCCAGAATTCGCTGGGCATCAGAGAGTTCAAAGTCTTCTGCTGTATATTCGTTCCAGGGGAGTTCTACCAATACATCGAGGTAGTTTTTCTGAATTGAGTACTCAACAGCCGCAGCATTCATCCGCTGAAGCTTACGCATCTCTTTCTCAAAAACGTCCTTTACTTCCCTGCTCCACTTTTTATTTCGCGCTTTTTCCCGTAATTCATCCACATCCTGAAGCGACGGCAGCTCTCCCAGCTCTTCCTGAATAGTTTTAAGCTGCTGATTCAGAATAAATTCACGCTGTTGCTTGTCAAGATCTGTTTTTACTTTCGACTGAATCTGGTTTTTTACCTCAAGCGCCTGCAGCTCTTTATTCAGAAGTTCCATAACTGCGGTAGCGCGTTCAGAAAGCTCCATAATTTCCAGTAGCTCCTGTTTTTTGGAGACTTCTACATCCAGATTTGAAGCAATAAAATTAATTATGAATGGCGGGCTGTCGATATTTTTAATTGCAAAAGCAGTTTCATTGGGAACATTGGGAGCTTTTTCTATTACCTGGATAGCCATATCTTTAATCATTGAGATAGTGGCTAAAAAGTCTTTATCCCCGGAAGTTTCTTTCGCAGGGCCAAAAGGTAAAACCTCGGCAGTCATGTATGGATCCTCATTCAATCCTTTCTTTAACATCAACCTTGTTCTACCCTGAATAATAGCCGTTTGACTACCATCAGGCATAGTTAATATTTTAAGGATTTTAGCTACCGTACCAATACGGTTCAGATCATTGAAAGATGGATTTTCTATATTCACATCTTTTTGAGCCACCACACCAATATGCCTGTCTTTAGAGTCAAAAGCATCTTTAATAAGCTTAATTGACTTATCACGTCCAACGGTAATCGGTATTACCACACCGGGAAACAGCACTGTATTTCGAAGCGGCAGAATCGACAGCTGTTCCGGAACTTGTTCCAGTGGAGTATTCTCTTCATCATCGAGCGTAAGCAAAGGGATTACCTCCTGTTCTTTTTCGTCGTTGTATTCAGTATCAAAACTGTAAAAATCGAGGTCGTTATTTTTCATGTGTTAGTCTGTCAAAATGTCAAAAAAAATATACGGCAGCCTAGTTGTCAAAAGGTGTGCCAAATCTAGTAGTTTTTGTTTTCCTTACAGATATTATAAACAGCAGTCATTAATCGCTGTTCAACAGGATCAAAATCTATTTTTCTTCTTTGGTAAACAATTTCCGCAACCTTAAGATTTTTCTCAAGAGGATAATGCGACCTGGGAGTAGATCCTCCTCCCCATGAGAAAGAAGGTATCAGGTTTTTCTGATAGCCTGCACCAAAGATATTGGCATTCACTCCTACCACAGTTCCGGTATTAAACATGGTATTGATACCACACTTTGAATGGTCTCCCATGATCAAGCCGCAGAACTGTAGTCCGGTTTTGATAAATCTTTGTTCGGGATAGCTCCACATCTTAACAATATCATAAGTATTCTTAAGGTTGGAATTGTTGGTATCTGCGCCGAGGTTACACCATTCGCCAATCACGGCCTGACCTAAAAATCCGTCATGTGCCTTATTGCTATATCCCAGAAAAACGGAGTTATTGACTTCTCCCCCGACTTTGCAGTGCGGACCTATTGTTGTCGGACCATAAATTTTCGACATCATTTTTAGGGTCGAGTGCTCACACAGGGCAAAAGGGCCCCGCACGACACTTCCTTCCATAACTGTTGAGTTTTTCCCCAGATATACAGGGCCACTTGATGTGTTAAAAACTGCGCACTCTGCGCTAACACCATCTTCAACGAATATTTCACCATCACCAATAACAGTGTTGGTAGCACTCAGCGGCGCACTTTTTCTATTACGAGTCAATAATTCAAAATCGTAGCGTATATATTCATCATTGAGTGCAAACAAATCCCATCCATGTCGAATCAAAGAGACATTTTCTATCTGCAAAACCTTAAAATCCTTAAGTGCCGTGGCCGCAGTATCCATTTCCAAATGCTTTTGGAGTGCACATGCGGCAATAAGGACATCATTTTGCATTATGCATTCACCGGGATTAAGACTCAGGATTTGGTTTACAAGATTTTTATTTGGCAGAGCGCGGCCATTAATGATAATATTTTCTGCGTCAGCTTTTAGCGGAAACTTTTCCTGCAGGTACTCACTTGTCATAAAAGATCCGCTAGTTCCTAATATCTTTTCCCAGCGATCAGCATTGGTTAATATTCCTGTGCGCAACAGGGCCGTTGGTCTGTAAAAGGTCAGCGGTAAAAGGTCCTCAGTATATTTATCGTCAAAGAAGATCAGGTTCATCAGTACTATTTTTTTGTAAAAGTACGAGATTTTAAACAGGTATAAAACAGAAAAGCCGTCCTAAATGAATTAAGACAGCTTTTAATATCGTTATACGGTAGTTGCAAAACCTATTTGCGTTCCTCGTAATGTTTTTTGTACTTGCTTCTGAACTTATCAACACGACCTGCTGTATCCACAAGCTTCATTTTACCTGTGAAGAAAGGGTGTGAAGTATGAGAAATTTCCAATTTTACCAAAGGATATTCTTTTCCATCCTCCCAGGTGATTGTCTCTTTTGCATTTACTGTAGAGCGGCACATAAAAGTATAGTCATTCGACATATCTTTGAAAACCACTAGTCTGTAGTCCTTTGGGTGAATTCCTGCTTGCATTTTTATCTTATTTAAATTCTAAAATCTAATCTCTGTTCAATTCAGGGGTGCAAAATTAGGGGTTTATCCTTAAATAACAAAGAATTACACAAAAATAATTAACAATGCCCTGTTTAAAACTTAATATCGGGCAACAGATGCACAATCAAGAACTTGCATGTGACTCAGAATTAATTATTTTTGCGTTGCGGGCACCCTATACACGATACGGTTGTCTATTCTTTAAATAATTATAACATTGAACAAATGATCAGACGCACTCTTCTTGTAACGCTTATTATCGTTGCATTCGGGCTAAATGCTTTTAGCCAGGCTTTCACTCTGAATTTTGAGAAACCACAAGTATTAAACAACGGGGGATTTCTGGAGATCCGATATGATGAGATTTCCAATGGCGGAGCTCCCGGCGAGCCTGCATTACCGGTTATTACTCATAATGAACTTCTTCCGCAGGGAACAGAGGTAAGCTATGCGCAGGTTATTTCCATCTCCTACTACAGTGAAACAGCATCCGGTATTATTATGCCTGTACAAACGCCTGTACCCATCTCAATGGCTGGCGAAGATCTAAAGTTTACAGCTCCTGACCCTGACATTTATAATCAGACGACAGCTTTTCCTGAGTCTGTTATCAGGAACCACATGACAAATTTCCTGGGAGGACACGGAATAGCAACCTTTAACATTTGTCCGGTGGAGTATATCCCTGCCGAAAACAATATCAGGTTTGTAAAATCTGTAACTATAGGTTATAAAACTGCAGGTTCTGAAAAAGATATTTGCCTCGCATCAAAGTCTGATGCAGTGTATTCCAGAATCAAAAATCTTGTGGACAATCCTGAGGTAGCTTCAACGTATAATTATGCAGCATCTAAAGACGGCAATGCTGACATGCTGATTATCTCCAAAGCTGATTTTCTGCCGCTGATGGAAGAGTATATAAACTATAAGGAGTCAACAGGATTTTTCACAGAAGTAATCTCTACTGAAGATATACTTGCTACCTACGACGGTCAGGACGATCAGGAGAAAATCAGAAACTGCATCAAAGATTATTATGAGAATTATGGTATTGAATACGTAATTCTTGTTGGAGATGCTGATCCTGCCAATGAAGACCAGAACATCATTCCTCATCGCGGATTAAAAGCTGTTGACGACTATGATATTCCGGCTGATTTGTACTATTCCAATCTGGATGGTAACTGGGATGAAAATGGCAATGGTGTCTGGGGACAAATTGGCGAAGGAGATCTCTTTGCTGAAGTTGCCATAGGACGTTTCAGTGTGGATTCACCAGCTGAGATAGCAAATATGATTCATAAGCATATTATGTATCAAGACCACCCTGTTGCTGATGATGGAAATAAATTTCTCCTTGTTGGTGAAAACCTTAACAACAATCCGCTCACATGGGGTGGCACCTATATGGATGAGTTGTATTACGGCACATCCAATCATGGATTTACTACTGCAGCAATCAGTGATGATGTTGAAACATCAAGAATATACGACCGTGACGGCACATGGAATCCAACGATGATCAGAGACCATTTTAACACCTCGGGATTAAACTTTCTAAATCACCTTGGGCACTCCAATGTAACCTATAATATGAAGATGAACAATGAAGACCTTACCACGCAGGCTTTCCGCAATGATGGTATTGACAGAGGTTTTTGCCTGGGATATTCACAAGGGTGCTACAACGGATCATTTGACAACAGGAACACCAATGGCGGACATGGTTCGGGAGACTCCTTTGCGGAGAAAATCACTACCATGGAGACTGCGGATGTGGCATGTGTTGCCAATTCGCGCTATGGCTGGTATATGCCTGCAAATACAAACTCTTCATCACAGTTTTACAACCGGTATTTCTTCCATGCACTTTTTGGTATGGATATCACACAGATTGGCTGGGCCAATGCATATTCAAAAGAGGCTGAAGTATCCTGGCTCGATGGTGAGTATTTCCGCTGGACAGCCTATGAGCTCAACCTTTTTGGAGACCCATCACTTGATATTTATACTGCGAAACCTGTTGAGATGCTGGCTTCCATTCCGGGAACAATAATCGAAGGCACCACAGAGATACCTTTCACCAGTGATGCCTCTTATGCCAGAATAGCAGTATTACTTAACAATGAATTGCTTTGCCGCACATTTGCAGATGAAAACGGAGAAGCTGTGATTACACTCCCCTCGCCTGCCATTGATGGTCAGGAGTATCAGATTTCTGTTATTGCGCACAATAAACTAAGGTATCAGCAATCAATTAATGTTACTGTTAATTCCCCGGTCATTATTTGTACTGAATCGGTTGTGAATGACAGCGAATTTAACGGAAACGGGATTGCAGATTTCGGAGAAACAATTTCTCTGAATCTGACATTTAAGAATACCGGTGATGTAAGTTGCAACAATGCTGTTTTCAATGTAGTCAGCAATTGTGAACATATTAATTTCACACAAAACACTACAGAAACAGGAGTACTCGAACCCGGACAGGAGATCACCATTGAAAATGCGTTTAGCGCAGAGATTTCACCATACATAGCACCGAAAGATGTAATCATTGCGATATCATCCGGTCAGGCAAAAGAGTGGTCCAGCTCCTTTATTCTTCCTGTTGGAGGGGCTGTACCAGTAATTTCTGATTTCTTAGTGGAAGAGATTAGCAATGATCCAAATGGTCGTGTGGATCCAGGTGAAAGTGCAACTTTGTATTATACGCTTGAGAACAATGGAAATGCGCCAATTGAGAATCTCAGAATTAGCATTGAAGCCCGTGACATCTTTGTTACATGTCAGGAGCCTGAACTCACTATTGAAGAGCTTGGCGCCGGAGAGACTTTTACATTCTCATTTGATATTGAAACGGATGAAGAGACTCCCGACGGCTTTACCTCGTTTATTGGCTTTGAAATGACAGCAGACAGAGGGTTGCTGTTTGAGCAGGACAATTTTACGTTTATTGGATTGCCGGGTATTTTAATTTGTGATTTGGATAAGAACCATAATTCGGCACAAAAGATCATGAGCGACCTGAAAGCTGCTGGAGCCAGCGCAGAGTACAGTGATTTTATTCCTGAGAACATTAATGATTTTGATGCAATATTTCTTTGCCTGGGTATATTCCCTGATCATCACGATGTTTCGGAAGAAGAGGGACAAATCTTTGCAGATTATTTGAATCAGGGCGGAAAACTCTATATGGAATCCGGTTCATTCTGGTATTTTAATGACCACACACCATTACATGATATGATGCAGATTGAGTCGGCCATTGGAAACGGATGGATTTATGGTAATGAGGAACTTGTGGGTATTGAAAGTACTTTTGGCGAAGGCATGGAATTTGGGTACACCGGTGATAATCTTCGCATAGACCACCTTGAAGTCACAGAACCCACATACCTTGTTTTTAACAGTGAGCCTCACACATTCGGTGCAATGGCTGCACTTGAGACTGACACCTATAAAGCTATTGCTACCACTTTTGAGTGGTCAGGAATTATTCCTGCCAACAGCAGCACTTCAACTGAAGGATTAATGACGGAGATTATCGACTTTATGGAGTTAAATACAGCTAAACCACCTGTTGTTGACCTTGGAGCCGACACCACGATCTGTGTTAATCAGCAGCTTATTCTTGATGCAGGAGATGGATACAGCTCATACTTATGGTCAACCGGAGAGACTACCAGTACAATTACTGTAGATACTTCAATGTTCCCGCAGATGATTAACGAGATCTCGGTAACAGTTGTTAACCAGGATGGATACAAAGCCTCGGATGCTATTGTTATTGCATTTGATGACTGCACCGGAATTGATAACAACACGAATCATTCACTTACTATCTATCCTAATCCGGCAAGTGAGTTGTTGAATATCAGTTTCCCTGAAAAATCATTTTCATACGCTTTGATGGATATTTCCGGAAAAACTATCTGTGAGAGTGAAAACAATTTCCATCAAGCCACAATCAACACAAAATCCCTAAAACAGAATGTTTATCTTCTCATTATCAGAACTGATGATGACATGAAGGTTCAAAAAGTATTTATTAAATAGAATAGAAGTCAAAACCAAAATGAAAGAACTTATTAAACTTGAAATCGGTGCGGGCAAAAAGCCCCGCACTGATTTTATTACATGCGACATCAGAGCATTGAAAAATGTAGATGTTGTTTGTGATACCATGGATTTACCTTATGATAATGAAACAGTTTCTGAAATTTACAGCCGCCATTTAATAGAGCATTTTTCCTTTAAAGACTTTCTTGTTGTGCTGGCTGAATGGAACAGAGTATTAAAAACCGATGGGGAGGTGTATATCATTTGTCCAAACCTGATGTGGCATCTCAACCAGATTATTAATGGATCACATAAGTCATTTTTTATTAAAGATCGTGGTAAAAACGACCGCTACTGGGGTTTTGGAAGTCTGTTTGGATGGCAGCAGGATTCACACGATTTTCATAAATTCGGATATTACTTTGAACTCTTACATGATATTCTGGAAGTTATGGGTTTTGGAGAGATTCAGAACCTGACAAACGAAGAAGGAAGCATGGAGAAAGCCCCCTGGCATCTTGAAGTAAAATGTAAAAAAATCAAAAACTCACCAGATCCTTTAAGTCTCGATTTGTATAATCATTTTGATGTGAATCATTAGGGATGTATGTAATATAAAACCTTCACTACTATTTAACAGGAAAGGAACATGGTGTTTCGTTTTATTGTATTTCAGCCAGTTATAGATTAAAAACACACTGCGATACTCTGCATAAACACCGCGAAACTCTGCGTTCCCAGATAAATAATACCTAAGACTACTCTATAATCAGCTTTTTAACTGATAAGACCATATTTTCAGGGTCATACAATTTAATAAAATAGATTCCTTGCTTCAGCATTCCTGTAAGGAAAATTTTCTTATCAGAATACACCATTTCCTTTCTGACCAAAACTCCATTACTGTTATAGATGCTAATATGGAAAGGATTACCTTCCTGATACGACACAGAAAAATAATCAGTCGCCGGATTAGGGCTAACTACAAATAAAGATGCCTGATTTTCCCGGGTTATGCCCGTTTGGTTTATCAAACCATTCAGGTCATATTGGCGGAAGAAATCCCAGATTTCAGCACTTGCATCAATATCATGATTTGTATTTCCACTCCCTGTATTTATAATACTTCCCGGCCATGTATGTCCGCCGCCAATGACTTTATAATGCACCACCTTTGAGCCGTTATTACCATTATTATATTCATAAAGCTCCACAGTACATCCATCTTCAGGATCCAGATCGGGAAGCGCAGTAATCACAGGAGTTGTATTGCAACCATTATATCCGGTCCAATACTCAATAACCTCAGGCGTTGAAGCCCAGATGATATTTCCGTTATATGGCACTACAGCATCCGTAGTACCATGAAACTCCATTACCGGCATGGGATGCTGGGGCGAGCAGGTATTTAACTGCGAATTCAGCATAGTTCCGGTTACGGAAGCAATTGCGGCAATCCGGTTACTCAGATTACAGGCCAGCGTATAACTCATAAATCCTCCGTTTGACATCCCGGTGCTGTAAACTCTTTCAAGGTTGATATTATAATCTACAGCCAAAGAATCTATCAGCGCTTCCAAAAAACCAATATCATCAACGGTTCCTCCAAACTCCGCATTCCAGTATGGGTTTCCCGAAGGATCATCCGTACCCATAGGATGTACAACAAGGAAATTGGCAGTGTCAGCAATAGATCTGAAGTCGCCATAAAACATCTGCTCAAAAGCACTGGAAGTATAACCATGTAAATTAATGACCAATGGCACCTCTTCTCCTGCATAAATTTCCGGGACATAGAGAATAAAAGACCGGTTGAGTCCGTCATGAACAATGGTGTCGTTTATTGTTTGCTGCGCTTTCAGCGAGAGAAATGAAAGCACAATAACTGCAGATATAAGGAGTTGTTTTTTCATCAGGCAAGAAATATATTTTTATAAAGATACGATTTCCCGGCAAAAAAGAAAGGCTGCCTAAATCATGGCAGCCTTAAGAAATTATCTTGTGTAATTCGTTTTACTCAACGATTTCCAGCCAACCATGGGTATCTTCAACATCACCATATTGAATTCCCTGAAGGCGTTCATAAAGTTTGGTAGTCCACTCACCGGGGTTTCCATCTTTGCTAAAGACATACTCTTTACCTGTATCACGGTCGACTATTTTTCCAATTGGAGAGATCACAGCCGCAGTACCACATGCGCCGGCTTCCTCAAAAGAGCCAAGCTCATCAACGGAGACGTGGCGGCGTTCAACTTTCAGACCAAGGTCTTCTGCAATAACGCGCAGACTCATATTGGTAATTGAAGGCAGGATAGAGTTTGAATCCGGAGTTACGTAAACACCGTCTTTAATTCCGAAGAAGTTCGCAGGACCTGCCTCATCGATAAACTTTTTCTCTTTTGCATCGAGGAACAGAACGTTTGCATAACCTTCGTCGTGGGCGCGTTCCGAAGCTCTGAGGCTGGCGGCATAGTTACCACCAACTTTAATATGTCCGGTACCAAGAGGTGCTGCGCGGTCAAAATCACGAACCACCTGGAAGTTCACCGGCTTAAAGCCCTGCTTAAAATATGGACCAACAGGAGTAGCAAAGACCATAAACATATACTCATTGGCAGGCTTCACTCCTACCTGAGCTCCTGAACCAATCAATAAAGGACGAAGATAGAGCGCAGCTCCTGTTCCGTGAGGAGGAACAAACTTTTCATTGAGCTGAATAACTTTTTTTACGGCTTCCCCGAAGAGTGATTCAGGAACTTCAGCCATCATAACGCCTTCAGCAGAGTTAGCCATACGTTTGGCATTTTCCTGCCAGCGGAACAGACGGACCTTATTATCTTTCCCCCGAAAAGCCTTCAGACCCTCGAATGCTTCCTGGCCATAGTGCAGACAGGATGCCGCCATGTGAATCGGAATATACTCATCAGAAGTAATTTCCAGCTCGCCCCATTTCCCGTCACGGTAATAGCAGCGTACGTTGTAATCGGTTTTTTGGTAACCAAAGGGCAATGCGCCCCAATCTATATTATTCATAGTATGTTGTTTATGTGGGTTTATATTTCCAGCAAAATGCGGTGCTAAATTAGTATTTACGGAAGATAAAAACAACACGTAAAATCTTAAAATACGGTAACCGGGATTGAGTACAGAATTCTCACACAATCAATTATCTTTGTTACATGATTTTAGCAGTTGATCTGGGAGTAAAAACAGGAATGGCATTGTTTGAACCATCGGGAGAGTTGGTATGGGTACGAAGCTCCAATTTTGGCAATGCTTCACGATTAAGGAAAGCAGTTCCCGGTTTTCTGAATCCATTGCCGGAAAGGAGCATTCTGGTAATGGAGGGCGGTGGAGCGATGAGTGAAATCTGGGAAAAAGAAGCACGCAAGCATAACATTTCCGTAATCCGGATTCATGCCGGAGAATGGCGAAAGGACATCTTTTATCAGCGGGAACAGCGTTCAGGTGTAAAAGCAAAGAGCAATGCATTACAGCTTGCAATGGATTTAATCCGAAGCTCCGGGGTTGCTGCACCAAAATCACTCACAGATGACGCTGCAGAAGCTTTTCTGGTAGGTTACTGGTTTATAAATTATTATCTGAAATAACTATAAACAAAACATCATTTGCTATGTTTTAGCATCATGGTAATCAATGACCCCGGTAAGAAAAGAGATGCAGAAGTACTGTTTCTTATCCTCTCAGGCCTTTTTATTGCAGCTGTTATTACCGGAAATCTTATTTTCCAGAAGTTTTTTCACTGGGATTTTTTCGGCATTTACACCTTTGAACTTTCTGTAGGAATTCTACCCTATCCTGTCACCTTTTTAATTACTGATATTGTTTCTGAAATATACGGACGTAAAAGAGCCAACCGCGTTGTTATTACCGGTCTTTTTGCCGCGTTGTTTATGCTGTTAATAATTGTTGTTGCCAATGACGTACCTTCCACTGAATGGTCGCCTGTAAACAACAATGAATTTTCAGAAGTTTTCGGGCTCTCCTTTATAGCCGTGCTGGCATCAGTAGCAGCCTATTTACTTGCTCAGCTGCTGGATGTCAGACTCTTTCATTTCTGGAAGAAACTCACAAAAGGAAAACACCTTTGGTTGCGAAACAATGCTTCCACATTTGCCTCACAGTTTGTCGATACCTTTACTGTTCTTTTCCTGCTATGCTCTTTTGGCGTTGTCGACTGGAAGCTTTTCGGAGGATTATTGCTGAACGGATTTCTTTTCAAGGTTATGTTTGCTGCGCTGGACACACCTGTAATTTATGCACTTGTCTTTCTTATCCGTAAGCACTTTGGATTAAAAGAAGCATCTGAAGAGCTCGATTTCTGATCATTTTGACATTTTGGCAGACACTTTGGGGTGGCATATCCTTTGATATTTGCGCAACCGAAAATAAATATTTGTAAAAATAAAAACCGAAGAAAAATGCAAAATGGTAAGATCAATGTTCAAACCGAGAACATTTTCCCAATCATTAAAAAATTTCTCTATTCAGATCATGAAATTTTCCTCAGAGAGATAATCTCCAACGCTGTAGATGCAACCCAAAAGCTGAAAACCCTTGCATCATTAGGAAAATTTAAAGATGAACTTGGCGACCTTACGATTAAAGTTGCAGTTGATAAGGATGCTAAAACTATTACTGTTACCGACCGCGGTATTGGTATGAATCAGGAGGAGGTTGATAAATATATTAACCAGATTGCCTTTAGCAGTGCTGAAGATTTTGTCAAGAAATTCAAAGCCAAGAGTGAAGCGGAGATGAATGCTATCATTGGTCACTTCGGGTTGGGTTTTTATTCTTCATTTATGGTTTCCGACCGTGTGGAAATTGACACCAAAACCTACAAAAAAGGTGGTGCTACAAAATCTGTTCACTGGGAGTGTGACGGAAGTCCGAATTACACAATCTCCGAAGGTGCACACGAAGACAGAGGAACAAAAATCACTATGCACATTGCTGAGGATGCAATGGAATTCCTTGATGATTACAGAATCTCACAATTATTAACGAAGTATTGTAAGTTTCTGCCTGTTCCTATCGAATTTGGTACTGAAACCAAAACCCGGGAAATCGAAGGCGAAAAAGACGAAGATGGAAATCCCAAAACAGAAAACTATACAGTTCCCAGAATCATAAATAATCCTGAGCCTGCATGGAAAAAGACACCTGCAGATCTTAAGGATGAAGATTATAAGGAGTTTTACCGTCAACTCTACCCTACAGTGTTTGAAGAACCGCTGTTTAACATTCACCTTAATGTGGATTATCCTTTTAACCTTACAGGTATTCTCTATTTCCCAAAGGTGAAGAATAAAATTGAAGTTCAGAAAGAGAAGATTCAATTATACAGCAATCAGGTATTTGTCACTGATGAAGTTACAGGTATAGTTCCTGATTTCCTGACTCTGCTGCATGGGGTGCTTGATTCACCTGATATTCCGCTAAACGTGTCAAGAAGTTATCTTCAGAGCGACTCCAATGTAAAGAAGATTTCCAACCACATCATGAAAAAAGTTTCAGATAAGCTGGAAGACATCTTCAAAAATGACCGTGAGGAGTTTGAAAAGAAATGGGACGACATCCGGATTTTCATTCAATACGGAATGATATCAGAAGCAAAATTCAATGACCGGGCCAAAAAGTTTGCGTTGCTGAAAAATACCGAAGGGAAATATTTCACCCTTGAGGAGTATAAAACTCATATCGAGAACACTCAGAAGGATAAGGATAACAAACTGGTGTACCTTTATACTTCGGATACAGAAGAACAGCATGCATATATCAGCGCAGCCAAAGAAAAAGGGTATGATGTACTTGTATTTGACGGTCCTATCGACAATCACTTTATCAACAGCCTTGAGCAGCAGCTGGAAGATACATCCTTTAAACGTGTAGATGCTGATATTACAGACAAGCTTATAGAGAAGGAAGAGAATCAGCCTTCCAAGCTTACCGAAGATGAAATCAATAAACTAAAACCACTTTTTGAATTGGGACTGGAGAAGACTCAGTATGAAATCAAGACTGAAAATCTGAGTGAGACGGAAATGCCTGTTATCATTACACAGAACGAATTCATGCGCAGGATGAAGGATATGGCCAAATTAGGTGGTGGCATGGATTACATGGCTAATATGCCTGATAATTACACCCTTGTAGTAAATACCAACCACCCATTAATGGGGCGGATTCTTGAGCTTGAAGATCAGTCGGAGCAGGAAAACCTTGTAAAACAGGTTCGTGATCTGGCATTTTTATCGCATAACCTGCTCAAAGGTGAGGCGCTCGATAAATTTGTAAAAAGATCGGTTAATTTGTTGTAACCGAAATAAAAAACAGCAATCATATAGCCGTAATAATAATCGTGGCCGGGATGGAGTTCCTGAACAAAGTTCCGGCCTTTTTAATTCAACAGACATGAAAAACAGAAATTTAATAATTGCACTTGTAGTCATTGTAGCCATATTAGGTATATGGTCGGTTAATTCATACAACAGCCTTGTTTCAGCAGAAGAGGGTGTTGATGCACAATGGTCGCAGGTGGAGAACGTATATCAGCGCCGGGCCGACCTCATTCCGAACCTGGTAAATACCGTAAAGGGTTATGCTGATTTTGAGCAACAGACGCTCACAGACGTTATTGAGGCAAGGTCAAAGGCTACCTCAGTCCAAATTGATCCTTCAAACATCAGCGAAGCCAACATACAACAATTTCAGGCCGCACAGGATCAGCTCAGCGGAGCGCTATCACGTTTACTTGTTACAATAGAACGCTACCCGGATCTGAAGGCAAACAAGAGCTTTCTTGAACTACAGGCCCAGCTGGAAGGCACAGAAAACCGCATTACAGTGGAAAGAAACAAATTCAACGAACAGGCAAGGATTTACAACACTTCAATACGCCGCTTTCCAAAGAACCTTTTTGCCGGAATGTTCAATTTTGAGCGTAAAGGATACTTCCAGGCTGTAGAAGGTGCCGAACAAGCCCCCGTTGTTGAATTTTAATTCTGATATCATGCCAAAACCTGCAAAAGATTTTTTTACAGATAATCAAAAAGATACTATCAAACAAGCAATTATGAACGCTGAGCTGGACACATCCGGCGAAATCAGGGTTCATATTGAAAACCACTGCCCGGGAGATGTTATGGAACGTGCAGCCTTTGTGTTTAACAAATTGCAGATGCACAAAACAGAAAAGCGCAATGGAATCCTTTTTTACCTGGCTATACATCACAGGAAGTTTGCGATTATCGGTGATAAAGGAATAAATGCTGCAGTTCCTGAAAACTATTGGGATCGAATAAAGGAAGAGATGATTGAGAAATTTTCGGATGGTGATTTCTGCGATGGTCTTGCCGATGCAATTACTGAAACAGGAATTCAACTCAAAAAGCACTTTCCTTTCCAAACCGATGATGTAAACGAACTCTCTGATGATCTCTCTTTCGGAGACAATTAAAAACACTTCTATGAAACGTTATTTCACACTTCTTCTATTATCCCTTTTAAGTTGGGCAGTTTATGCACAGGAAATTCCTGACAGGCCACAGCCGCCGCGTTTAGTGAATGATATAGCAAATATACTTTCTGCCCGGGAAGCGCAGGAGCTGGAGGCTTTTCTTGTAGATTTTGCGCGTGGTTCCTCAACACAGATTGTAGTTGTTACGGTGCCAACACTAAATGGATATGACAAATCATCATTTACATACCAGATCGGAGAAAAGTGGGGTGTCGGGCAGGCAGATACAGATAATGGTGCTGTAATGCTCATCAAACCAAAAACAGCCAGCGAAAAAGGCGAAGCGTTTATTGCTACAGGCTATGGCCTTGAGGCAGTAATACCAGATGCAATAGCAAGCAGGATTGTGAATAACGAGATGATTCCGCAGTTCAAAAACAACGATTATTTTGGCGGTATTGCTGCAGGGTTAAAAGTGATGACAGAACTTGCAGCCGGCGAATATCCCTATGAAGAGTATGAATCACGGACACAGGGTTCCGGGGGATTTGGTGTATTACCAATATTTTTCCTAATGGTGTTTTACTTTCTGTTTTTAGGACGAAGAAGACGTTATTACAGTGCCGGAAGAACAGGAAGCAGCCTGCCATTCTGGTTGGTATTATGGGGGCTAAACAGCGGCAGAAGCGGGTCGTCCGGATACTGGAATGACTTTAACTCCGGAGGTGGCCGTTTCGGTGGAGGAAGCGGATTCGGTGGCGGAAGCGGCGGTTTTGGCGGCTTCGGTGGTGGCTCCTTTGGTGGTGGCGGTGCCGGTGGTTCCTGGTAATCCTTACTTATTCCCTCGTGAGAGGAATAGCAGCGCCACACCTGCGACAAGAATATATAGTGACAAATATGGTGTTATCCCGTTTGGAAACTCCATAACAATTTGCAGAACAGACATTATAAGTAATATCAAAGAGGACCACAAGGTGAGCTGATTGTTCCGAGTGCCAAATCCACCAATAAACACCAGTCCGCAGAAAACAAGAATCACCAGGGCAAACCAAAAGCTCATACTATCAAAATCGAAGGCTTTAAAAGTGCCAAAATAATATGTAAAAGCATATAAGAGAAGCGCTATACGAAGCACCCACATTGCTATTGGCTCTGCATTTCTTACCGGTTTCATATCTCAGGAATTTATTTAGTTTTGCCAAAATTAATTAAAACTACAATGACAAGCATGCATACAGGCAGATTATTTATAACGATACTGATTTTCTTTAGTCTGGCATTGTTTCTTAATCCGGTCATGGCACAGGAAAATGATGATCGCGGTTTTCTTGTTGAGACAGGACAACGAGCCCCTGATTTCACTGTATTTCTTGACAATGGTGAGGAGTGGACACTTTCAGAGCAGAGAGGTAAGGTGGTCATGTTGCAGTTTACGGCAAGCTGGTGCGGCGTATGCAGAAAAGAGATGCCATATATTGAGAAAGATATTCATAAAAGAATGCCGAAGGACAAATTTGTGGTTATAGGAGTTGACCGTGATGAACCATTAAGTACGGTACTGAAATTCAAAGAACAAACCGGAATCACCTATCCCCTTGCCTTAGACCCTAATGCAGAAGTATTTAAGCTTTTCGCGCATGAACGTGCCGGAGTTACAAGAAATGTTATCATTGACCAAAATGGCAAAATTGTTTTTCTGACACGACTTTTTGAAAAAGAGGAGTTCGATCATATGGTTGAGGTTATTGAAATGCTGATTCAGTAAAATATCCAATATTATTTATCACAACGCTTTATCATTCTTATCTAATTCATTAAAAGATTATTATCTTTGCCACAGGTCAAAAACGCCAGTGGGATTTGAAAAAGTTATTTCTTTTTTTCGGACTGTTATTATATGTCAGTATTCTGAGTGTGTTCGCACAAGAGATGAACACAATCCGGATTACAACTGAAGATGGTTTGCCTTCTCTGGAAGTTCGCGACATCTATCAGGATGAAAAGGGATTTATATGGATTGCACATCGAACAGGTGTATCTGTTTACGATGGTATACGTTTCAGAACATATAATCAAAAACATGGCTTTGAACATCCATTCCAATCCTTTCTATGCCCCGACCCCAAAGGAAATCTATTCTCCTTATCTGATGACCGGGAAATTAATATCTCGAAACTTATTAATGATTTCTGGGTACGACAACCTTCACCTGACAGCGTTGCCTCACAGACCAAAGTTACAGGGTTTGAAATTCTCCGGACTGAATCCGAACCGGGATATTCAATTGCCTTTAGCACAAAAAACCACGGATTTTACTATTATGACTCAGTGTGGCATCATTATCCGGCTGATACACTACAATGCACATACATTCATGACCTTACTGTTTACCAGGATGAATATATTCTTGCAACAGACAAAGGGCTGATTCATTTCCGGGAAGGTAGATTCAGTCGCCAACATAATGAAGCATTAAAAGATAATTTGCCGGTGTATGCGTTATATAGTTCAAAAAACACACTGGTAACAGTTTCTCCAATTTCAATAT
Organism: Marinilabiliales bacterium; assembly: GCA_002869405.1. Lineage (GTDB taxonomy): Bacteria > Bacteroidota > Bacteroidia > Bacteroidales > BM520 > BM520. The sequence continues at coordinate 4,299 of PKSY01000153.1, read as the reverse complement.
CAATATTCAACAACTGGCAGCAGGAATCCTATTGTTATACAAGAAAAACCATCGACTGGGATATAAATAATACTGCAGTCCAGGTAATTACTAATAATGACAGTATAGTTTTTGTTGGAGACGAGACACAGTTTTACCAGATAAACATTAGCAATTGTAAAATAAGCGAGATCGATACAAAAACCGGTTTTACAGCAGAAGGCGTCACCAGCCTTTTCTATGATGACCATGGTATAATCTGGGCTGCCTCAAATCGCGGAATATCCACTATTCATCCCTCGGCTTTTACAAATTTCTCCATTGAAAATATCCTCCCTGATAATGAAGTTTCAGCAATCATTAAATCAGAGCCTGGCACTTACCTTCTTGGGCAGAATATGGTTATCAGTGAATTCAGGGACAATAAAATCACACGCGTAATAAAACTCTCTGATGATCAAAATTATAATGTATATTACAGGGTTCAGGATTTCACGTCCGATGGTAAAGGAAACATCTATTTCGCCAGTTCAAAAGGTGGTTTCGGACATTTGAAGGATTATAAGGTTTCATGGCTTGATCACCCTGAGTTCAGGAAAGTTAACTATTTTTCGAGTGTATTGTATGATACCACAACAAACCGTCTGTGGTGCGCTGCAAATGGCCTTTTTGGATATCTTACCGAGGAGAATGAATTTGTCAAAATAGAGACAGGAATACCGGATATCAATATCCGAAAAATATTCAAACTTTCAGATGGGAACATCTACTGTGGATTGAATAAAAATGGTTTTATAAAAATTGATTCACTTAACTACACTACGCCTTATTATTTTGATGAAGGCAGTGTTGAGGACAACAATGTTTTCTCTATGCATCTTGATAGTTCCGGACTTCTGTGGATAGGAACTACCGTTGGATTAAACTACTATTACGAAAATGGATTTCATTCTGTACTTGAAGGTTATCCGGCGATTAATAGTCCGGTATATCAAATCAACGAAGATAATAACGGTAGTATTTGGATTGGGACAGAAGTAAGTGTACTTCGTTTTTACGACAATACACTCATAGAATACACTGAATCAGAAGGTTACCGGTCAGGGGAAACAAACAGGGATGCCTTTGTTCTCACTGATGATGACAAAATTCTTATTGGAGGATCTTCGGGATTATCTGTTTTTGACCTGAAGAACATAAACCAAAATACCGTTCCCTCGCCTCCAAATTGTGAAATCACTGCGCTAAAATTTAATAATCAGGATTTAGACCCCTATAAAAGTCACTATTTTGCATATAATGAAAACAGCTTCTTAATAACATTCACTCCTATTTCATTCAGTGGCCGAAAAAACATTATCCAACAAATCATGCTGGCAGGTCTTGATGATGAATGGCAAACGATTACCGACAAGCACACTTCTTCAGCTTTTTATTCAAGTTTACCTGCCGGGACATATAACTTCCTTTACCGCGTTTCAAATAATAACGGAAGATCATGGTGCAGAGCCAAAATCTCCGGTAACATATATATTGCTGAACCTTTCTATACCAAATGGTGGTTTATTGGGGCTATTGCGATTTTTATTATTGCACTATTTGCACTTATCTTCTATTTAATTACAAAAAGACGTTATTCAAAAGCACTCGAAGCAGAGGTGGAGAAAAGAACTACAGAACTTCAAAAATCCAATAATGAGAAGGATAAGTTTTTTTCAATAATTGCTCATGATTTAAAGAGTCCATTTAATGCAATTATTGGTTTTGCCGATATTCTTAAAAATGATTACGATTCATTTACTGAAGATGAAAAAAAGCTTTTCGTTGATAACATTCATGAATCATCGCACAGCACTTTTAAGCTGATTGAAAAGTTACTTGACTGGTCTAGAGCAAAAACGGGAAGACTTAAGTATAACCCGGTCTCTATTGATCTCTCTACTATTGGAGTCAATATGATCAACACATATCGAAATGCTGCCTCCAAAAAGAATATTGTTATTAAATCGCATATAGGATATCATAGTAAGGTTTATGCAGATAAGGATCTTCTGGAAACCATATTCCGTAACCTTATAAGCAATGCAATAAAATTTACAAATCCCCACGGTGAAATAATTTTAAATGCGAAAAAAGAGGGGGATTTTACCAGAATTTCAATTACAGACAATGGAGTTGGAATTAGTGAAGAAAACCTTGAGAAGATTTTCTCCATCGATGTTCGTTCAAGCACCAAAGGCACAGAAGAAGAGAGCGGAACAGGTCTCGGGCTTCTCGTAGTTAAGGAATTTGTTGAAACAAACGGAGGAACTATTCAGGTTTCAAGTACTCCGGGAAAAGGTTCTGAATTTTCTTTTACCGTGCCATCAAAAATGTCCGAAGAATGATTTTTCTTATCGGGTACATGGGAAGTGGCAAAACGACCAAAGGAAAAAATCTTGCCCGTGCATTGCAAGTCCCGTTCATAGATTTGGATTCAAAGATTGAAGAGAATACCGGTCTGTCTATTTCAGAGTTTTTTGATAAAGAGGGAGAGCACAGATTCAGAGAAACAGAAGCATCAGTATTAAGAAGTTTAAAATCAGATTCACTGCTGGTAATCAGCACCGGAGGAGGAACTCCATGTTTCTACGAGAATATGCAATGGATGAATGACAACGGTCTTACAATATACTTTGAAATGCCTGCCGCAGCACTTTATTCAAGGCTGAAGAATGCAAAAAAGAAACGACCATTACTAATCCAACAAAAAGACCCTGAGTCATTCATAGCCAGGCATCTAAAAGAGCGCGAAATATATTATCGACAGGCGAAATACACCGTAAACGGACTTTCAATAGATACCCTTGAGCTTGCAAATGAGATTCATGCCATGCTATCGTAATTCGAGAAGCGCAACATTTTCTACGTGATGGGTATGCGGAAACATATCTACAGGCTGCACCTTAATAACCTTATAGTACTCATCCATTAACGAAATATCGCGAGCCTGAGTGGCCGGGTTACAACTCACATAAACTACTTTTTGTGGTTTGGCATAAACAATCTGACGTATTACATTTTCATGCATCCCAGCCCGCGGAGGATCAGTAATGATAACATCCGGCGTGCCATGCGCTGCAAAAAATTCCTCGTTCAGGACTTTTGCCATATCACCGGCAAAGAATTTTGTATTACTGATTTCATTGAGTGCGGAATTCACAATTGCGTCCTCAATAGCAGGTTCAACATACTCGATTCCAATTACTTCCCGGGCATTTCGTGCAATAAAATTCGCAATTGTCCCTGTTCCTGTATAGAGATCATATACCAACTCATCCCCTTTCAATCCGGCAAAATCTCTGGCAACTTTGTAGAGTTCATATGCCTGGTCGCGGTTGGTCTGATAAAAAGATTTAGGGCCTACTTTGAATTTCAGACCTTCCATCTCCTCAGTCATATAGTCCAGTCCTTTAAAACACACAACTTCCTGATCAGAAATATCATCATTCTTTTTCCCGTTTATCACATACATCAGGGAAGTAATTTCCGGAAACTTCTCATCAATGTGGTTTAAAATTAAATCAAGCCATTCGGGTTCATCATCTTTAACTATTAAAATCACCATCAGATCGCCCGTGGAGGAGTTTCTGATAATCAGATTCCGCAGGTAACCTTCCTGATTCTTTACATTATAGAAAGTAATTTTATTAGCAATGGCAAAATCGCGAACTGCATTTCTGATTTTATTTGAAGGCTCAGGCTGAAGATAACAATGTTCAATATCTACAATCCGGTCGTAAAGCCCGGGTAAATGAAAGCCCAATCCATCCAGTGATCGTTTTTCAGGATCTATTCCGGCCAGCTTATCCCCCACCATCCATTTAAAATCTGAGAATGTAAATTCCAGTTTATTTCTGTAATATGTAGTATTCTCAGAAGGTAATATTCGCGCTATCTCAGGAAATTCAAATTTCCCGAGTCGGGTGAAATTATCGAAAACCTGTTTTTGCTTAAACTTCAGTTGATCCTCATAACCAAGGTGTTGCCACTTACAACCTCCACATAATCCATAATGGGCACAAAATGGCTCAACGCGTAAGGAGGATTTAGCGTGATATTTCACCACCCGGCCTTCGAAAAACTGCTTTTTCTTTTTTGTTACCTGAATATCAACAACATCGCCCGGTGCTGCCCATGGCACAAATACGACCATATTTTCATGACGAGCCACAGCTTTTCCTTCAGCTCCGGCATCCAGGATTTCTACTTTTTCCAGCAGTGGAAAAGGTTTTCTTCTACCCATAGTTTATTTATTCCTGTTAATATAATGCAAAGGAT
>PKSY01000033.1 GCA_002869405.1 Marinilabiliales bacterium | reverse complement strand
CTTGTGAAGAGTCAACCCGGCATTGCGTTTATAGAATATGAAAACGGTAAACATAGTCAGCCACTACCCACGCAGGAAGCTTTTATCAGGCTGAAGAATAATGAAAAAATATTTTTGAGCCCGGGCAGGGTTGAAATATCAAAGCCATTGAAATTAACTAATCTTCGTAATGTACATATTATCGGAAGATGTACCTCTATTGTTGCAAAAATTGATATGCCCGTTATCGTTATCAACCACATTGATATTCTAAATATCTCAGGGTTGTATCTTGTGCATGAAGTGGGAGAGTGGTGTGCGCAGAACTGTCTGGAGCTTTATGATGTTAAAAACCTTGAAATAAAAAACTGTACGTTTAATGGTTCAGGATATTTTGGGTTGGCCTTATCAAATACACGGGATGCCATCATTAAGAGTAATCGCTTTTTTAATTGTGAATATGGACTTGCCGCATGGGGTTCGTCAGGATTAATAGCCAGAAAAAACAGCTTCAGTAAAAATCGCACTCAAGATATTTTTGCCGAACCTAAAGAACAGTTTGTTAACGATATATATAAAGAGAATAGTTTTGAATGAAGTATAACCAACACGCTCTGCTATGATACATAAATTTTTAATAAAGAAACTGCCAAATACTGTTTGCTTGTTGATTCTAATCGTATTATTTGCACTAACTTCTTTTAGTCAAAATATTTCGCCTCAGGAAGCTGCTGTGGCACGAAAGGAAGAAAAGCAAAAGAATGAAAAAAGCACTGGTCCTGCAGCCCATCAGGCAGTTATGCAATATTTCGAGGCACCAGTATATGGGGATCGTATGTTAAAAGCAGGGATGATGGAATTGAAACCTGCCTTTAATCAACTACCACAAAGTCAAATTCAATACGCAAAATCAAATTTGACTTCAAGCCAGAGAACAACGGTTAGCAGATCCCCAAAAAATCCCAATGCAGCAACTACAAGGACAAATCAAGCTTCAAATAGAGGCAGGCAGGTAAATAAACAATACCAGACGTTAAAATTGCAATCCGCTACACAAGCAAATTTGCGAAACGCCGGAAATAATCGCTCTACCGGGGCTTATCATGAAGCTCCTCCATCAAGGCAAAATCAATTATCACGAAATACTCCGGCATACGACCGCGTACCGTCCACATACGACAGGGTTACCCCAACTCAAGGACAAAATCAGGCCTATCAAACTGCCCGTCAGCCTTTTGAAAGTGGCAGGAGCAATACCTACAACCAGGTTCCGACACAGAGTCAGCGGACACCGGCAGGCTATGACTCACCGAATAAGCCTTTGAATAGCCAGGGTAATACCTATAATCAGGTCCCGGGACAGCAGTATCAGGCTTCGGGAGGAACCAACCAGTATCAACAGCTGAATAAAGCGCCATCTACATATGACCGGGTTGTTCCAACTCAGGGTCAAAGGACTAATGCCGGGTATGAGTCAGCAAATAGGCCTCTGAATAGTCAAGGCAATACTTATAATCAGGTCCCTGGCCGACAATATCAGTCAGCCGGAGGAACCAACCAGTATCAACAGCTGAATAAGACTCCTTCTACACCGGTCTATAGTAATGCTCCAAAGCCGGCGTCATCTGGGTATGGGGCTCCACCAAAACCACCTTCAAGTGCAGTAGTGTCGCGACCAGTTGCTGAGCATTATAAACATCCCTGGGATATACCTCCCAGCAAGGGAAGTTCAAATGTTTACCAAACCCCTCCACGGCGTGAGGCGAACTGGAGAGAAACAGCACCTACAAAAACCAATGGTGTTCCAGGCAAAGTGCAGCAACGATATGGTGATGTTCCGTTAAAACCATTGCCAAAACCACAGGTTGTTCAAACACCGGGATATGGTACTCCACCCAAGGCTCCCAACCGTGCTTCAGTATCCACAGGACACTATTCAGTACCACCAAAACCATCATCTGCACAAACCAGAAGAACTCCTCCCGGAACTGTCAGGCCGAATACATCCTCTAACAGAAACAATAGCCAAGGCAGACCTACAGCAAATCAACAATCGAATCAAAGAAATAAAAAGCCGGTTAGAAAGAATACCTCTGTTTCAGAAAGGAATCGAAAAGCAGCAAGGGAAGCCGCAGCTCAGAAAGTAGCGGAAAAAGAAAAGAAAAAGAAAGCAATGAAAAAGTTGCTTCTAAAATAAAGGATTTAACACTTCACACTGTATGAAAAGAAATATCACCAACATTGTTTTACTGATATTGTTGTGTATATCAGCTTCAAATCTAGATGCTCAAAATGTATCCCATTGGCGAATTGGCAATCCATATGTGTCAAGATGCGATGCAGCATTTTCACTGAACCCGGATTATGCATCATTAATTAGTAACAGAAACATTCTGTTTGAGCCTATGGTACAGGGTGTTGGCTTGGAATCTATAGCCAATTTTATACCTGCAAATGTATTTCCCAGAGAATATAGTAGCAAACCAGTAAGTGCTGCCATGGATTTAAATGAAGAAGCCTTTATTCTTTTTAAAGGGGATGTATATGTGACGGTAAGCAAGGCCACTCTGGAACCCTTATCCAATGTTGCCAAATGGATAGGCTGGCCTGGATTTTGGAAGAATGATATAGATGCTGCTATACACTGGCCGGATGGTGCTTATATATTTATTAAGGGGCTGCAATATGTTTCATATGATCCCAATACAAGACAAACTTCAAGACCAAATCAGATGAACCGATGGGCCGGTTGGCCTAGCACGTGGACCGGATCTATTGATGCCGCTTTTAATGGTTATGATGGCTATATTTATTTCATTCGTAAGGGTGAAATTTTAGCCATGGATGCCAATACAATGGGCTTTGCTCCCGGGTATCCCAGAAAGCTTGCCGGCACAAAAGCCGGTATTAGTATGGTGGGATCAAATACCTGGGCAAATCAACAAGCCCCTGACAATAACACTGATTTGAATATGGAGGTTGTAAATGTAAATGCGTCAAATTGGTGTGCTATCGGAGAGCCGGATCCCTCCATGGCACCTGCGGAGGGCAAGACAATTCCTATTCTGACAGATTTAGCCGGTGGAGATAGTGGTGAATCATTTATAAAGAAATTATCCAGAGGTACGCGAATAAGTGAAATTCGGGTATGGACTCTTAATACAATTAAGGGGATCGAATTTGTGCTTAAATCTCCGGAAGGCAGAATAACAGAAACAGGACCTATTGGATCAACCCTTGGTACTGAGGATGTTTATGAACTTTTGCCTGGTGAATGTATCATTGGGGTAAAAGGCACCTATGGGGGGACGAGCAAGGAGTTAATACAAACCATTTGCTTCATGACAAATAAAGGAGAAAGTCCGGTTTTTGGTGGACTGGCAGGAAAGAAGGGTGATCAAGAGTTCATGTTTGAAATACCTATTGAAGGTTCTTTTTATGGTATCCATGGGAAACATGATTCCAGAGATCTGGTTGCCTTGGGCGTCGTTTTTATGATTTATGAAGAAACGTGGATTGATTTTACCACTAATCAACGAATGAGTTCGACTGGTGATTTGAGCGCATGGAATACGGGTATTGCTAGTCCTGAAGATAATGCCGGACCGGCCGATCCCTATTTCGATAATCATAGAAATGCAGTTAGAAAAAATATGGAAGGATTTGCTGTTACTACTTTTAATGCCGCTCCCGACTGGAAAAATATCGGTAAATCAATAGATATTACTAAAATTGACCCCTTTGATTTTTCTAAAACACCAGCAAAAGATTTTCCAATACATGCTGCTTTAGAAATGATTCCCAGTGATTTGCATTTTGGTGGGCCGGCTAATATCTGGTATTTACCTCATGGTACGAACGAGCAAAGATCTTCAAATATTTCCCGAGGGCATGCCACAAATACCGTGACAATGGTTAAATCATATAATTCTTACTCCAGAGAGTTTGGGGTTAGTGTTGCAGGATCTGTTGGTGTTGCAGGGATGGCAGCAGGAAGTGCAAGTGCTTCATACAGGAATAAGAAAACAACAGAAATTGGCAGTGAGAGAATGATGGCCTTTTATACTTCACAAACTATTTCTCACTCAGTATCTTTTGATTTGGATTGGCAGGAGAGAGACGAGGAAACGGGAAAAGCCATTAAAAAGCGACAACTGCTGACCATTGATTTCCGGGAAGCAATAAATAAGCTTACGGTTCCTTCCCGTCCAATAACTGAAATACCAATAAGTAGAGTTCGAAAGAATGGTAATCTGCCGGAATACTTAAGCAGGTTTAAAGACCAATATTATAGCATAATTGAGGAATTTGGAACTCATTATTTAAATGATGTGGTTTTTGGTGGCTACTATACAAAATATACTTTTATAACTAAAGAAATGGTGAGCAACAGCAATATGAGTGAGTATGGTGTCAAAACACATGTTGAAGGCCAAATCAAAGCAATTTCTGCATCGGCGGATCTTGCAATCGATGTTAAGACTGAGGAGATAAAAAAATATGAAAACTATAACTTGCATCTGGAAGAACGTACATCTGGTGGTAAAGGAGCCAGCGATTATGATGTATGGAAAGAACAAGTCATTGATTTCCCTTCATTGATTCAGTATACGATTTACCCCATGTCAGATCTTCTTACTGAAGTCTTTTTCCCTTTTGATAAAGATATTGAGAAAAAAAAGAAGATACTTGATATTGTAGTTAACCAGTATCTCGTAGATCATTCATATGAAATAGACCATCCCAGTGAGGAATTTGCAATAAGATATGGTGGTCCTAACGATTTATCGGGGACAGAAGATGAAGAGGTTACAATAAAAGTTGAGTTGACCCATATAAAAGTAAATGAAGGTGATGGTGAAGAATCTAATCCGAAGCTTGAGCTATATGGTAATGTTGAATTTGGTGTGTATTCAGATTCCCAATCGATTTGGCAAAAAGCTATAATGTCTTCGGGTGAAGGTGGGCCATATATGGGCGTAGAAAGCTACAAATGGATTGGGCTCTACCCATTAAATCTGAAACATACATTTACTACTACAGCAAAAGAATTAGCGAACATTAAAGTAAGTGTTTGGGGAAAGGCCACTGATCATGATCCTACAATTATGGATAAAGATGATTTAATCTTTGATGTGCAAAAAGACAATCCGGGGAAGGTAGTATTGATGGGATTAAGAAAACCCGGTGATTCAATGGAGATATTAATAAAACATAATACAACTGATTTTAAGGGAACAGCTACCTGGATAAAGAAATAATTAAAACCTGATTATGCTATGTATATGATTAAATATTTTGGAATAACAATTCTGCTTTCTTTTTTATTATGTTCAGCAAGTGCTCAGATACATCAAGCGGCCAAATCCATGGAATATGAAAAGGTTGAAAGCTATTTGAAGTCAGGTATCAGTGCTGATACCAAAGACGATGCTGGCAGAACGCCTATGCATTATGCAGCCATGAATAATGATAAAGATCTCATTGGACTGCTTGTAGTGTCAGCGGATGCAAATATTAATATGACAGATAATAAAGGATATACTCCTTTAGATCATGCAGTTGAAAAAGGAAGTATTGAGGCTGCCCAAAAATTACTTGATTACAAGGCAAATGCCCGTCTGGCATCCAAAGCATTGAATTGGATTATTACTTCCAAAGACGAAGATGGACTTTTAGTCGATTTCCTTCGCAATGGAGCAGATGCAAATCTTGCGGCCACAAAAGCCATTGAAGCTGATAATGCTGAAATGTTGGCAATAATTCTTGATAATTCTTCTGCCAGAGCAAATAATCAAATGTTTCAGAAAGCAGTATCGCTTCGACGCCCATTTTGTGCTGCGGAGTTACTGGGAAGAGGCCTGGATAAAGACAAAGCCATGGAAATGGTTATTCAACATAAGGATGAAGTAATGATTGAAGCGGTGTTAGGCATGAATCCTACCCTGGAGGCCACGAATAAAGCCCTTGTATTTGCTGTGGAGCAAAGAAATTTGAACCTGGCTAAAAAAGCCATTGAAAAATTTAATGCTAATCCTACCAAAGGTATGGAGGCAGCTGTACATAATAATCACCTTCAAATGGTTCAGTATCTGCTCTCCAAAGGTGCGGATGCTAACGACCAAATGGATGAAGCTGCCGCTGAGGGCAAGAAAGCATTAGTTGAACTGTTTTTAAGTGAATCTGCAAATGCTGATTTTGGTATTGAACCGGCTGCAAAACAAGACAGGATTGCTGTATTACAAGTTTTATTTGATGCAGGTGGTGATGCAAACATCGCTATGCCCATTGCCATTGAAAAGGCGGATGTGACGATGGTCAATATGTGCATTGCAGCTCGCGAACCTGCGGATGTTTACCGAAGCAATTATATCACTGTTACCTGTAAAAATTCAAATCTGGAGATTTTAAATGCCCTATTGATGGCAGGTGCAGATCCTAACCCGGGAATGCCGATATCTATTGGAAAAAAGGATATTGAACTTACTCGGGAGTTGGTGTCTGCCGGGGCCGCAGTGGATAAACCTGAATTCTTGATAAAGGCAGCAGAATTAAATAGCAATGAGATTGCCCAGCTACTATTGGAAAATGGTGCTAATCCGAACCCTGCAATAAGTATTGCCATTTCTAAAAACAATACTCAGCTTGTAGAAATGCTGATTGCTTTTGGCGCTCAGGCAAATAAACCTGAATTCCTGATTGAGTCTGCACAAAAGAAAAATACGGCAATTGTAAATATGTTGCTGAATAATGGAGCTGATCCAAACCCAGGCATGCCTGTGGCCGTTAAACTTGGTGATGACAGAATGATTAGTTTATTAGTGCAATATGGGGCTGACGCAACTCCGCCACAGTTTATGGCAACTGCCTGCGGCATGGGGGAAAGCAATATTGTAAGAATATTACTCGATGCAGGGGCAGATCCCAATAATGGTGTGCTTGAGGCTGTTAAGTACAATAAGGGTGGCGTGCTTTCTGAGTTATTAAATAGTGGTGCCGATGGTAGTAAGGATATCTATTTATCTGCTTCAGTTAAACATAATAATCCAGACCTAACCAGAATGCTGATAAATGCAGGAGGTGATCCGGGAAATATTGTAATACCTGCGATTGAATCCGATGCGGATAAAATAGTCGCTGTTCTTGTTGAGAATGGAATTGATTTTAGTGATCCCGAAATTCTGTTTACTCTGGTCTCAAAAAATTACACAAAAACGGCAAAGGTTCTTGTGAATGCTGGATATAGTACAGCTGAATGGTGGGATGATATCAATGGGCAAAATCTTCTTCATTTATCCATTGAAAAGCATATGAATGCTGCAATGGTAAATATTTTGATTTCAGGAGGAGTCGATGCAGATCAAACTAATGACAATGGTGACAGCCCTTTGCATCTGGCAGTCTACCAGGGTAAAACAAAAAAGGTTAAAGCAGCAACGGTAGTGCAGGCATTAATTTCTGCCGGAGCTGATGTGAATGCAGAAAATGCAAATGGGGAAACGGTTTTAAAGGCTGCACCTATAGTCAGAGTGATTACTAAACCATTAAAGAAAGCAGGAGCAAAAAATTAAGAATCTGAAAATGAAGTAACTTTTTTTGAAGTCAGAAGATTTGAGAGCATTGTGATAATTCAATAATGTATTATGCAATTATTGTTATTCGTTTTTATTAATTTAAGGATTAGGATATGTATAAAAAGTATTTTTTTGCTGTTTTCATTAGTATGCTAACCACATTGGGTTCCATTGCACAGGTTTTGTATATTGATAGTGAAAATGCTTCGTTTATCAACGCTGCGGCATTTAGCCCTGCCAATGACGTAATTTGTTTTTTTTCCGGATCAGCAATTATGTTATATGATATTAATAAAAGTGAAATCGACGAAACAACATGGTATAAGCTTAAAGGGTTTGACGATATACAGGCTGCAGTTACATGGACAAATGACCAGATTTTACTTTTTGAAAAGGATTCGTTTAGGATATTTGAAGTGAATACTGCAACTTTTGTTGGTGAGAAACAACGCTGGTCTGGTTTGCCTGAAGAGTGGCAAAATACTATTGATGCTGCTGTGAGGTGGAGTGAGGATGAAGTAATGTTTTTTCGCAATGATGATTATCTTATTTATAGTTTTTTTGAAGAAAATTATACCGTTCGTGGGAAATGCTCAGAATGGGATGGATGGGAAAGCAGATGGGAATCAGGTCTTGATGCTGTATTTACTATTGATGGAGAATTTTTCTTCCTCAATGAGGGTGGCGCCCTTCAGTTTTCTTTACAGGATGGTCTTTTTTATGAAACCACCTCAATAGGTTTTGAGGTTCCAAAGGAGAATAAATAATCAAATGAAAATCTGGTTTATTCAGCCGAAATCATCCTCTTAAAAGCTGATTTTTTAAGAATATTGATCTTCTCAGGCATTCCGCAGATATGGCGCATGGGTTTGCATCATAGGTTTTTTTTAATGCATTTTTTACATGGCCCATTACGGTAGTGATCAGTAATATGATTGCAGTGTAATTACTTTATCCCACCATTCTTCTTTAGGAATCTTTTAAGCTTTAATCCTTTCGCCATCTTTCGTGGTGTCTTACCATCTCTATTGGGAATGTTAATATCTGCACCGGCTTCAAGAAAAGAGGTAGCCCCCTGTATATTGTTTTTTCCCACAACAACAGTTATCAATAATGGTGTATCTCCATTTTTATTTATGGCATTAATATCTACATCCCCTTTGGCCAGATGATTAATAATGGTGGAAGATGCATTTTCTTTTGATGCAAGGACATGGAGTAAATTATTTCCATTTTTATCCTCCCAGGTGTTAGGTGCTCCGGAGCTTTCCACAAGAAGAAATATGGATTCGTTATTTGTCGCTACAGCATGATACATATATTCAGGTGTGCTCATCAAAGCGCCGTTTTCTATGAGGAATTTTAACACCTCAACTTTACTGCCTTTTATGGCGGAAAGAGTTCCATTGTTTACATCACCACCATATTCAAATATTTTTTTCACGAGTACCATATTTCCAAATCCTGATGCCTGTGCCATTAGTTTAGGAGTTGTAGCATCAGCACCTTTGTCAAAAAGATAAGAAGCAATTTTGGTGTTATTTTTAGATACAGCCATTGCCACACCATCATTCGGATCTGCCCCTTTTTCAACAAGCATAAATACAATATCCGGGTTATTTCTTTCGGCAGCATCAGATACCAAACCTTTTACTGTTACAGGAGCACCGTTATCAAGGAGAAGTTGAGCCAATTTAGAATTGTTGGATTTCACGGCTGCTTTTATTAGTCCCGGATCAGAGGCGCTGGCACCATTTTCAATCAATAGCTTACTTGTTTCAAGGTCATCTCCATTAACTGCTATTGATATTAATTCAGGGTCAGTGCAGGTAGCACCGTTTGATACCAGTAATCTTGATAATTCTACTTTTTTATTGGTAACTGCAGTTTTTATAAGGGAAGGGTCGGTTGCTGATGCCCCTTTATTAAGTAGCAATTCCGTTATTGGTAAATCATTATTTGCAACGGATTTGGAAATTAAAACAGGATCTGAAGGATTGCCACCAGCATTAATCAGCATTTCAACCATGCCTTTATTTTTATGGTCAATGGCCTTTATAACTATCTTCGATTCGCTGACAATGGCTCCTTGGTCAATTGCAAGTTGAGCAAATTTCGATTTATTGCTGTTTACACTTTCTACCAATAATGTTTGAGGATTGGCACCATATTTTAATAACAGATTTACCGTGGCGTTTTGGTCGCTACTAACAGCATTTTTAATATGTTTATTCGGATCTGCTCCTTTTTGAAGTGATAATTCCGCAATTTCTATTCTTGCTGGCCCGCTTTTCGTGTTTAAGGCTGCCGAAAGCATTTTATCAGGTCCTACATTAGGTAAAGAGACTAATATGTTACTAGTTTCTATGTCATTCTTGGTCACAGCGTAATCAACAACAGGTTGTGGATTGGCTCCTTTTTCAAGACAGAGGGGAATAAACTCTTTTCGGTTGGATTCGAGAATGAATTTTGTCGCTTCATTAACATTCACACCATAATCAATACTCATTGCAGCAATTTCTCTGTGATCTTTGTATACTGCCTCCTTAAAAGCATTTAGCCCATTTTGTTTTACGCCTGCTTTTGAAAGTGTTTCAAACATTTTTACGTTATTTTCCTTTGCAGCTGTTACAAAGCCGCTGGAGAGATCAACATTTTTTTGTAAAAACATTTTTATAATTTCCGGTCGATAGGAGTTGATAACCATCTCTGTTATTCCTTTTTGATTTGGGTCAGCTCCTTTATCCAGCATTAATTTTATGTTGTTATTTTGTCTGTGTTTACAAGCCCAATATAATGCTGAATATCCATTTTTATCCGATACATTTACATCTGCACCTGCTTTTATCAGCGTCTCTGCATACGATTTAGTATAAGGATTGTTAAGTGCTATTAGAAGTGCTACATCACCGTTTGCATCACGATAGTTGAGGTCTGCGCCTTCTTCAATAGCACGATTTATCTCGGCTGGTTGTCCTGTCATAACTGCCTTGGTCAAAGGAGTATATCCTCCTGCCACTATCCTGTTTGGATTAGGGGCATTGAGAGTCTCCAGAGCTTTACCAGCCTTAAATCGTTCTATCTGGGTGCCGGATATCCTGTAAAGTGTTTTTGCATCAGAAACAGCCCAACTTCCGGCTGTTGTAGTGGATTTAATCTTATTTAAATTAAGTGGTGGGCCAAGAATAACCTCAGAAATATCATTGGAAACACTCTGAATATAAATCTTATCCCTGCTTACATACACGTCTTTGAGTCTTGGAGATCCCGGTAAGGGTAATACCCTGATGCCATAATTTTCATAAACTTTGGAAATCAAACAAAAGTCTCCGGTGTTGGCCTTTACAGCTACGATCCATCCTGCATGCTTGCCTGTTTCAATGATGTCAAACCTGTTGAGCTTTTCCGCAGTATATATTGGAGTCCAGGATGATGAAGAGCTTCCCGTGCCTCTTGAACTGAATATACCGGTTTTCGTGCTGCCATCAGGTTGTTTGACAGTCCCAAGTATATAAACATTATTGTCGTAATACACAAAGTCTTTAATGTTGCTTATTCCCTTGTTTTCAAACCAAACTTTATTATTACTATTCCATCGTAACACTTTATCCTTATCTGTCCTGATAGCGATACTGCCATACTCACCAGTAATATCAATGGCTTTGCCATATTTCTCTATATCATACCCAATAAATTTCCATCCATTGAAGTCATGATATAATCCTAAACCATGTCTGCCGCCTTTTCCATACACCCAATAGTGTTCTCCCATAGGAGTTACATCTATCTGATAACCCTCATAGGGTGGTGTGGTTGCTTGTTCTGCTTGTGGGAAAACGATTGATACTACACAAAACAATATTAGAAAAGTTAAGTAAAAAGACTTCATAATATTTAAAATTAGTTGTTGATTTTAAAAAATTTATATCCTGTCTGTTTAAATACCTGCGGCATTGAAAAACTAAATATAATGTTTTTTTTATTGATATACCTTGTTGTTTATCAATTATCTGTAAAAATGTTAATACTTAATATATGTATATGTAATCTTTGCATGATGTCCGGGAAGTGGAGCTATGGCTTTCTATGCCTGTATGGTTGTTATAATATATAAATCGTATAATAAAAAGTCCCGTGAATAAAATGTTTATAATCTCAAAATCTGTTTTATTTTGCTGATATAATTTTTGTTGCGACTATAGATAATGCAAATACATTTGATGCTTTTTTTTCATTATTTTTACACAATGATAAGTATCCCCCCTCATATAAAAAATATCCTCTTCGACTTCGGTGGAGTAATCATTAATCTGGATCTTTCTGCCTCAATTGAGGCTTTTGAGAAGTTGAAGGGTCCCAATGCTTCAATATCTTTCGAAGAGTGGACTCAATACGGCGTTGAACCGGCTTTCGAACGTGGCGAAATCTCTCCCCGGGATTTCTGTGAGCAGATGCGCATTTTACTCGATAACCCTGTTTCTGATCAACAGATTTATGATGCCTGGAATGCCATGATTCTGGATATCCCTGAATACAGAATCCGTGCTATCGAAAAGCTGAAAAAAAAGTATAGGGTATTTCTTCTGTCTAACACATCAGAAACCCATTATCAGCTCTATACCAAAGAGTTTCAGGAGAAATATCACTATCAGGAATGGGAGAAGTTGTTTGAAAAGGCATGGTTCTCACATCACATTGGACTTCGAAAGCCTGATCCGGCCATCTTTAAATTAATTCTTAAAGAGAAGAACCTGAACGCTGGGGAGACACTTTTTATCGACGATTCAAAGGCCAATACGGATGCTGCTAATGCATTGGGATTTGAGGTGTTGCATCTTACTCCGGATATTGACTGGGCGCGGTAAATTGCTGTTTCATAAAGCGTTACTAAGAAGGCACAAATAGCCACAAAGCGTATTATTATCGTAACCGTCATTACAGTAACCGCTGTTACGATAATTCAACAAGTTGCAACTCGGCACTAAGAATCCGCTCAAAAATAGTGAAAATCTCCTCTGCTGTTGTCGCATTCACCAGCTCAATTCTGAATGGCTTAAAATGTGATACCCCTTTAAAATAGTGCCCGTATGTCTTGCGCATCTCCACAACGCCTTTCCGTTCTCCCTTTCGCTTGATCTCTTCTTCAAGATGCGTTTTACAAACCCGCACCCGCTCTTCAATAGTTGGCGGGGGTAAGGTCTCTCCGGTCTCCAGGAAATGCTTTACTTCGGAGAAAATCCACGGATAACCTATTGCTGCGCGGCCAATCATAATTCCATCAACACCATAGCGCTCCAGCATCTCTTTGGCGATGGCTCCACTGGTGATGTCCCCATTTCCGATGATGGGGATTTTCATCCTCGGGTTTTTTTTCACCTCACCGATGAGCGTCCAGTCGGCGGTACCGCGATAGAGCTGCGAGCGTGTACGGCCGTGTATTGTGAGTGCCTGTATGCCCACATCCTGCAGCTGCTCTGCCACCTCCACGATGGGCTTGCTGTTCTCGTCCCAGCCAAGACGTGTCTTCACTGTCACCGGCACATCCACAGCTTCCACCACGGCTTTTGTAATTTCAATCATCTTTGGAATATCCCGGAGTATTCCTGATCCGGCACCTTTATTTACCACCTTCTTTACCGGGCATCCGAAGTTGATATCGATAAGGTCGGGGTTGGCTGTGGCAGCCATCTGTGCTGCCTGTCGCATGGAGTCAGTATCATGGCCGAAAATCTGAATCCCTACCGGGCGTTCTGCCTCTTCCAGATCCATCTTTACCGTGCTCTTTACAGCATCACGAATGAGCCCTTCAGAAGATATAAATTCAGTGTAAACCATATCTGCCCCCTGTTCCTTGCACAGCAGGCGGAAGGGTAAATCCGTAATATCTTCAAGAGGTGCAAGTATTACAGGTGGCTTGTCAAAACGTATCTTTCCAATCTTCATCGTAAACCGGGTATCTTTTGCGCCGCAGGAGCGCCCTTTTTTCTACCTTTGCAAAGGTACAAAACATCTCATTCATGAATCTACGCCATATCACTTCCGATAGTCATCCCATAAAAGAGTTTCTGATCTATTTATTGTTGATTCTGATCGCAGGTTTATTATTTAACCTCATTGGTGGTGTGCTTGCCGCGCCTCTTTACGGCATCTCTCTCAGCGCAATTATGGACGGCACGGCAATGCAGGCAACGCCTGAAAATGCGGCATTCTTAAAGTTCTATCAGATTGTAAATCATATCGGGATGTTTACAGTCCCGTCGTTGTTGTTTATGGCTCTCTTTATGAGTCGCTACGACCTTTCCACCCTTGGGTTATCAGGAATAAACTTTTTTACCGTATTGTCGGGCATTGTTGTTTTATTCGCTGCGCTTCCTTTTACAGGGATGTTGATAGAGTGGAACCAGGGAATGCAACTGCCGGGCTTTCTGGAAGGTATTGAGGGGAAGCTCAGGATTTTGGAAGATAGTGCCGGCGAGCTTACGGAAGTCTTTTTTCTGGATACATCGGTAAAGGGTTTGATAATAAATCTCATTATGATCGCACTGATTCCTGCAATAGGAGAGGAGTTGGTGTTCCGTGGTGTGTTATTCAGGATATTCCATAAATGGATACGCAATATACATGTGGTGGTAATTATCACTTCAATTCTTTTCAGCGCCTTGCACCTGCAATTCTATGGCTTTGTTCCACGAATGTTCCTTGGTTTGGTATTCGGGTATCTTTTTGTGTATAGTCGCAGTTTGTGGGTACCCATAATCGCACATTTTGTCAATAACGGTACGGCAGTAACAGCGGAGTGGTTTTTCCGTCGCAACGGCGGAGACCTGAACGCCGAGAGTTTTGGCAGCACCGACTCAGGCCTGGTGGTGCTCATTTCAATTGTAATGGTTATTGGGATTTTCTTTTTGATGCGGAGAATGCATCGTTTTTCGGAATAGAACACATTTTATTTCTTGTAATCAATCTCCCGGTATAGCCGCACCGCCGTGCGACTCTGATATTTGCAAGATATGATATTCATCTTTTGATCTTTCAGCCACGATAAATCGTGGCTCTCCAACCCAACCCATTATGTTTTCCATGCCCCGGAGAGACGCGATTCATCGCGTCTGTTACGACGGTCCCCGGTGCCCGAACGAATTACAGTGCCCGGTGCCCGAGCGAAGCCGAGGGCACCAAAACAAAAAAGGCCATTCTTTTCAGAACAGCCTTTGGGAATCACTTAAGCGATTATATTATTTCTTAACGCCTTTTCGTGTAGAGTAGTTAATCTTGAACGCGCCAATTTCGCGAAGTTCCTGCTTGACATCGGTTACGATACCCATCTTAACTTCTTTATCCACCTTCAGTGAAGTAGTTAAGAATTTACGGTCGATCTCGTCGCGGGATTCTCTTTCAGCGATGATAAAGTCTTGTACTTCACCAACAGAGGCAATACGGTCGTTCAGCTGGATACGTGACTCCGTACCAAGTTTTTTGTTGGTAGGAGGTCCTATCTGGATATAGCTCACGAGCGATTTCTTTTCGAGCTTCTGCACTTCAAAAGCTTCAGGTGGCGACACCTTAACAAGTGGTGTGGTTTCTCTCATGGTAGTAGCTACCATAAAGAAGAAAAGCAGCATGAAGATGATATCGGGCAGTGACGAAGTAGAAATTGCCGGAGTACCTTTTTTACTTTTAGTACCAAAACGTCCCATATTATTTGTCTCCTATATTTTCAGGTTCAGCTTCTGAGATAGATACAGGCACTGCCGACTTAATGGCAGAGATATAGTCTTCGTTACTCAGGTCTTCGAATTTCATTCCGAATTTCTCTATTGAGAGTTCGTTTCGAAGTTCGTTAACTGCAGCGGTAAGGGCATCCTGTACCTGAATATACATGTCGTATGATGTACCCCTGTCGTTTTTCAACGAGATAATACCTTTAGAAACAGCTACTTCACCGAGGTAGTCAATCTGTTTCATCTCCTTTTCAGGAAGATTGTCAAGGTTTGCAGGGTTTTCAAGAAATTCTTTAGCCTGGTCTTTCAGCAGACGAATGTCTCCCGGCTTACCGTCGATCATCAGACGGTCAGACTTACTAACAAGAACGGTAAAGATATTTCTGTCTTTTACATCTGGCGGGTCAACTTCGGGTGGCAACGGCGGCGGCAGTTTCCTGGCAATACCTGTATCGATATCCATTGTAGTGGTTACAAGGAAGAAGATCAGGAGCAGGAATGCGATATCCGCCATCGAACTTGCATTTATTTCCGTGAGTTTCTTAGCCATAATAAATTATTTTTTAAACATACTGGCAACACCGGAATACAGAATAGCCAAAACAGCTGCACCACCTACGAAGTAAGTAAAATATACGGCAGCACCTACCAGGCGCGACGTATTTTCTGTTACTTCAAGGCGTTGTAAATCTTCTGGTGCGAATGCATTACCGGATAATCCGTAGTACGATATGAGTCCTAAAACAGCCATTGCTGCAAGAAAGATCAGTCCTTTTATCAGGCCTTTCCCGTTCTGACCGGCAAACGCCAGTGGGAACAGAACAGCCAGAAGAGTTCCCAGACCAAGCTCTACAAGCGTCATTGTGATAAATGGGCTCAGGATCTTGTTCTGTAACTCAACATCTCCTGCAAGTGCCTTGTCACCTTTCAACCACACCAATGCGATAAATATCACACCAAGCGCAATAAAGATGATGGAGATGATTCTGAATATTAAATGAATTGTCTTATTCATAATGAATTATCCTCTTCTTATTATTTGTTTTTAGAAAGCATGTCAATGAGAGAGATTGTAGAATCTTCCATGTCATTAACAAGACCGTCGATTTTCGCTACACAATAGTTATAGAAAATCTGAAGGATAACGGCGGTAATAAGACCAAATACAGTAGTAAGAAGGGCCACTTTAATACCGTCGGCAACAACAGCAGGAGAGATATCACCCACTACAGCGATGTTATCGAATGCAGCGATCATACCAATTACTGTACCCATGAAACCAAGGTTTGGTGCCAGTGAGATAAAGAGTGAGATCCAGCTGAGTCCTTTTTCCAGACGTCCGGTGAGTACACCACCATACGCCACGATAGATTTCTCAACCATATCAATACCTTCGTCATACTTATCAAGACCCTGGTAGAAAATACCGGCAACAGGTCCGCGAGTGGTTTTACATACTTCTTTTGCAGCTGCAACGCCTTCTGATTCGAGTGCGTTCTCTACTTTGTTGAGAAGTTTGTTGGTGTTGGTTGTTGAAAGGTTCAGGTAAATGATTCTCTCAATGGAGAGGGCCAGTCCGAAGATCAGACATAAAAGTACGATAGCCATGAAACCTGCACCACCTTCGATAAATTTCTCTTTAAGAACTTGGTGGAACGTTTGTTTTTCAGGCTGCTCGTCTTCAAGAGGCATAGCAGTAGCTTCCTCAGCAACGCTGCTGGCAGTAACTACATCAGAGTTGGTTTCAGCTACCATTTCTTGCTGAGCGGGGTCGTTAGTCTCTTCCACCTGAGCAAGAACTGTCTTGTTAAGTCCGATTGACAGCAGAACTGCAACTGACAAAAAGGCGATTAATTTTTTCATGATTGAAAAGAATTGATGTTTAATGATTTAAATTGTTTTTAACGTATCTGTTTCTTACCAAAATTACTGTTCAAAATCCGGTGTTACGCGGAGAGAGCGGGATTCGAACCCGCGGTACGCTTTTGGCGTACACCCGCTTTCCAGGCGAGCACCTTCAGCCACTCGGTCACCTCTCCTTCTTTTGCACCTGCCTGGTGCACATAATTTGCGGGGCTAAATTACAAAAAATCTATACAAATAAAAATCACTCTTTCGATTTGTAGCCCTGCATCATGCAACTTCTTCAAAACGCCTGTAATTACGCTATATTGTTTGCTGCCAAATTATTGCCCTACGGTCATTTCTCCCCTCAAAGGCTTCTGAAGCAATACTTCTGTTTCTTCGCGGCTCATATTCCTGCCCAGAAGATACATCAGCTTGGCAAGTGCTGCCTCTGTAGTGATATCATACCCTCCTATAATTCCGATTTTTCCCATGTCGAGGCTGGCAGCATATTTCCCGATCTCCACAGATCCACCTTTACACTGGGTGACATTAAAAACAATAATGCCTTTTTCACGGGCTCTCTTCAGCTGCTCTATCAGCCACCGCTCTGTGGGAGCATTGCCGCTGCCAAAGGTTTCCAGAATTATCGCTTTTAACCCTTCTGCACCAACAACTGCTGCAACAACTTCCTCACGGATTCCGGGGAAAAGCTTTAAAACTGCCACATTATTGTTGAGGGTTTTATGTACCTTAAGCTTTTTGAAATTCGGCTTTAATATCCTTTCGTGATGATACTTTATATGTACTCCTGCTTCTGCAAGAACAGGGTAATTCACCGATAAAAAGGCTTCAAAATGTTCCGCATTGAATTTATGTGCACGGTTGCCGCGATAGAGCTGATTCTCAAAATATATACTTACCTCCGGAACCACCGGTGTATCATCAATCGTTGCTGCCGCAATCTCTATCGCTGTGATGAAGTTCTCCCTTCCGTCGCTGCGAAGCATTCCCAGTGGTAACTGTGACCCTGTGAATACAACCGGCTTGTTGAGGTTCTCAAGCATAAAACTCATCATTGACGCACTGTAGGCCATGGTATCACTGCCATGAAGAATTACGAAGCCTTCATACGACTCATAATTCTTTTCAATTACCTCCGCTAGCTGAACCCAAAACGAGGGATTCATATCCGAAGAGTCAATCAGCGGATCAAAGCTATGGCAGTCAATCACATAATCCATCTCCCTGAGCTCCGGCATCTGCGTATATATGCGGTCGAAGTTGAATGGCCTGAGCGCTCCGGTCTGCTGATCCTTAGTCATCCCGATTGTTCCTCCGGTGTAAATTACCAGTATGGAAGTTTTGTTATCCATCGTATTTATCGTTTGATAGTTTTAAAAAGAGTAAGGGCGTTGTTTGTGGTAGTCATCGCCACTTCCTCACGTGATATTCCGAAAAGATCGGAAAGATGAGTTGCAATAATGGGAATATATGCACTCTCGTTTCTTCCCCCACGGTAAGGTACAGGTGCCAGAAACGGTGCATCTGTCTCAAGGATTATGGATGAAAGAGGTACATCTTTAATCGCTCCACGCAGTCCTGAGTTTTTAAATGTCAGTACGCCACCGATTCCAAGATAATATCCCAGATCCACAGCTCTTTTAGCCTGTGATGCATCTCCGCTGAAACAGTGCAGTACTCCGCGAACGTCCCTGTATTCAGGCAACGCAAGAATTTCCAGCGTCTCCTCCATGCTGTCGCGGGTATGAATGGCAACCGGCAGATCCAGATCAAGGGCAATTTCCAGCTGAAACTTAAAGGCCTCCACCTGCTCATTAAAATATGTTTTATCCCAGTACAAGTCGATGCCGATCTCTCCAATTGCAACGTATTCCCTCTGGTCGAGTGCATCCTCCACAGCTTTCAGCTCCGCTTTATAATTTTCCTTTACAGATGTTGGATGCAGACCCATCATGGGAAAACAGTGCTCCGGAAATTTATCCGTAAGTTCCAGCAAAGGCTCTATACTGCCGCTGTCAATGTTTGGAAGAATCATTATATCAACTCCGGCATCGATAGCATTTTTTACCACGCTCTCACGGTCATCATCAAAAGCATTTAAGTATAAATGTGTATGTGTATCTGCGAATATCATACTGCAAAAATAGAAATTCAAAGCAGAGTGTGGTCAAGGCACTGTGAATTTGCTGTGATTTTTGGGTTTACTGCGACCTTTTAAATATTAACGCAAAAAACATCCTGTTGGTATATTGTCTATCTTTGCAGAGAAATGGCGAAGATTCTTGTTTTACGTTTCAGCTCCATAGGCGATATCGTGCTTACCACTCCCGTGGTCCGGATGTTGGCAAACAACGGCCATGAGGTTTTTTATTTTACGAAAAAACAATACGCCGGGATTCTGGAGCATAATCCTTACATTAAAAAGGTGTTTCTTCTTTCCGGTAATTTTAAGGAGTCGGCAGATGCCATTAAACATGAGAATGTAGATTATATCATTGATCTTCACAAAAATCTCAGAACTCTGCGGGTGAAACTGGCGCTCCGAAAACCATATTCTTCATTCTCAAAGCTGAATTTCAGAAAATGGCTGCTGACAGCATTAAAAATGAATATGCTTCCCAAAACACATATTGTTGACAGGTATCTCAAAGCAGCTGAAAGATTTATAACTGAGTATGATGATTCCGGGTTGGATTATTTTACAGATTCCGGACTGGCCGACAAGCTCACGGAGCAATATGAGCTGAAGCCCGGGAAATATGTTGTTCTTGCTGTGGGAGGGCAGCATGCGACCAAGCGACTTCCCATCGGAAAACTTATGGAAATATGCGATAAACTGATGTTTCCGGTTGTGTTGCTTGGAGGAAAAGAGGATGAAGATACCGGTATACAGCTTTCGCAGCTGTCATTAAATAATGTGCTTGACCTTTGCGGAAAAATTACCGTGAATGAATCCGCTGCAATTATTTCCCGGTGTGCGGCAATAATAACCCATGATACAGGAATGATGCACATCGCCGCAGCCTATCATATAAATATTGTTTCAGTTTGGGGAAATACAGTGCCGGAATTCGGAATGACGCCTTATATGTCAACGCAGTATAATCATCGTTCGGTAATCATTGAAACGCTGAATTTACGATGCCGCCCGTGCTCAAAAATTGGATATGAACAGTGCCCCAAGGGTCATTTTAAATGTATGAATTATATTGATACTGACGAAGTGGTAGCCGCTGTTCAGGAACTCGTGGTCGGGTTCTGATTATAAAAACGGATTATGCTTTTGCTCATGCCCTATGGTAGTCGGCTCTCCATGACCCGGGTAAACTTTCGTCTCCTCAGGAAGAACAAACAACTTTTCACGAATTGATGACAACAACACATTCATGTTTCCTGTGGGAAGATCTGTTCTGCCTATGCTTTCGGCAAATAAAACATCACCACTGAAAAGTATATTTTCATTTTTCAGATAATAACAGAGACTGCCATCAGCGTGTCCGGGGCAATGCAGTGCCTTAATCTCAATATTTCCGAAAAGAAAATCTTCACCATCATCAAGAAAAGATACCGGATTCGTAACCGGCTGAACCTGAAGCCCGAAAACAGAGCCATACTCCTTCGCGGATTCCAGAAACATAAGACTTTTTGAATGGGTCACCGGCAATAACCCGAATTGTTTTTCAAGGTATGCTGCCCCCAGAATGTGATCCACATGGGCATGCGTTAAGAGATGGTGCGTGAGCTTTATATTGTACTTTTCCAGATACTCTGTGAGAACTGCATCTTCCTCTCTCGTATAATTGGCAGCATCTATCAGAAGTCCCTCATTTCGTTCATTTACAAGCAGGTAAGTGTTAACCTGGAAAGGATTGAAAACAAAGGTTTTTATTGTGACCATAGAATGATTTTTTGCAAATATAAACGTATGTAATATACCATTGATAATTATCAAACGTTAATTTTCCTAAACAGTTGTCAGCTTAATTAAGAGGTGAAATAAATATTTGTACCTTCGTGCATTGGCGAACTGTTTGCCCCGGAAATGTGTTTATGGAATGGCATAGAATGAAAAGCAGCGCATGAAATTCAAAAAGCTTCGCATAATTATTCCTCTGTTCGTTGTAATCCTTACATTACAGCCGGCCGACACATTTGCCCAGTTCTACAATGGTTCGCAAATGGAGTTTGGCAGAAAAAGGGTTCAATACAAGGACTTCCTTTGGAACTATTACCGCTACGACCGCTTCGATACTTACTTCTATCGTGGTGGCGAAGTGCTGGCAAATCACGCTTCTGCTTACGCTGATTCATACCTTGACGAAATTGAACGAAAGCTCGAAATGCGCACAGATGATAAGTTTCAGTTTATCGTTTATAATACCCTGGATGACCTGAAGCAGAGTAATATCGGTTACATCTCCAATCAACAATATAATACCGGAGGAATAACGCATATTCTTGATAATAAGATATTTATATATTTTAATGGAGATATTTCCCATTTTGAAAAGCAGATACGGGCAGGTATTGCCAGAATTCTGATTGATCATATGACACAGGGCGGATCCATCGGAAATCAGATTAAGAACTCTACACTGATGAATTTCCCGACCTGGTACATTGAGGGATTGGTATCTTATCTTTCGGAACCCTGGAGTACTGAGGTTGATAATTTTGTGAAAGACGGGTTTATATCAGGAACTTTTAAGAAATTCAATCACCTGCGTGGTGAAAATGCACGCCTCGGCGGCCACAGCCTTTGGTTCTTTATCGCCTCAAAATATGGAGAATCAGTGATACCTGATATTGTGTATATGGCGAAATCAAGCCGCAATACCGAGGCCGGGTTCTCATACGTTATTAATGTCTCTTTTAAGACATTGATGAAAGAGTGGGAGCAATTTTATAATGAAAGATACCTCCAGGAAGATGATGGAAGAAACCTCCCGCAGGGAATGACCATCAGAAAGAAACCACAGAAGAATTTTGTGTATGACCGCGCCCGCGTTAGCCCCGATGGAAAATATATCGCTTTCTCATTTAATGAAGCCGGGAAATACAAAGTCTTTATTCAGAATCTGACCACAGGGAAAAAGAAAAAAGTACTCTCCCGCGGTAACCGTCTCAATGAAAAAGTTGATTATACCTACCCGCTGCTTGCATGGCACCCGTCAGGTGAACTGCTCTCCGTCATCACCATCGAAAGGGGAGTGATACGCCTTAACTATTATAATGTGCCCGAAAATAAAACCGAGCAGATTAATCTGGTAAACTATCAGCAAATTCTCGACGCATCGTATAGTCCCGACGGTTCAAAATTGCTCTTCTCAGCAGTGAAAAGCGGTCAAAGCGATATCTTTGTTTTTGATATTGCATCAGGATCCACTACTCAGCTCACCGATGACGTTTTTAACGACATGACTCCCCGCTTTATCAATGGCATGAAGCAGGTTATCTTTGCTTCCAACAGACCCGGCGATTCGCTGAGTGAAGAGGAGAAAAGAACCCTGGGGCTGAAGCCTGTAAATGATCTTTTTATTATCGATTACCCTGAAAGGGACGGTGTGCTCAGGCGGTTGACAAATACTCCCTTTGCCAATGAAACACAACCCCGCGAGCTGGCTCCCGGAAAATATATGTTCCTCTCTGATGTTTCCGGAATTCAAAACCGACACCTTGCGGTGACCGACAGCGCTCTGGCATACGTGGATACTATCGCACATTACCGCTACTTCACAAAGACTTACCCGCTTACAAATTATTCCCGTGGCATTATCGATTACGACCTTGATGCCGGTGGCGGTTATATATCTGAAGTCGTTTTCCATGATCAGAAATATTATACTTATTACCAGCCATTGACTGATTATTCCGCGGAAACAGCGCAGGATGATATCACCAGAACAGGGTATATGGATGAGCTGATGCGTACTGATATTTCAATTAGTGATGAGCAGAAACCCACTACACGCAGCAGAAAGCGTTTTGTCTCTGTGTATGAACCAGACCTCTCTCCGGGATTACCATTATACGACCGCAGGAAAGAAATCCCTGCCGGAGATTCACTGCAGGATCTTAGTGCATTCCGCTCGGGAAATTATACTTTAACTCCGTATATTGACGAGCCGGTTGATTACTTTAACCCCGG